>DAOPJS010000281.1:0-1504 GCA_035399785.1 Alphaproteobacteria bacterium | reverse complement strand
GGAAAATGACTTCGAAGGTTGCCGGAATACGGCCATCGCTTTCTGCAAAGGTATAGGCATATTCCGCTGCAACGCGTGCAAAGAATTCACGGGTTGTGAATTTCCTGGAACGGCTGATCATGGCATTTCCTTCCCCCATGAAGCGCAAGTCTTTCATGAGGTTAAAGATATTATCATAGGTTACGGTTACTTTTTCTGAATCAATAACAGGCAAATTGAATCCTGCCCGCTGCATGAGGGAGCCCATTTGCGGCATATCGGCAAAGGGGGCTATGCGTGGATGGATGCCGCCCGACATATCCATTTCAACCTTATTCATGATTTGGCGCAATTCATAAAGTGTCTCACCGCCAAGCATGGATGCAATAAAAAGGCCATCGGGTTTTAGGCAGTATTTAATTTGAGATAATACACCGGGCAAATCATTTGTATTGTGAAGGTTTAGGGGGCTGATAATCAGATCAAAACTCTCCGCCGCGAAGGGAAGGAGTTCTTCATCGGCGTGGATTGTCGGATTCAGATTTTCTGCAATATCCAGACGGTAGAGGTTTTCAATGCCAAAAGAGGGAGAGAAATTCAAATCACTTCGGCAGCCTATTTGCAAAGCGGTTGGAAATTTTCGTTTAACATCTTGAAGACGGTTTTCAATTTGCTTCATGCTCCAGTCTATCAAAAAACCATGTTCGGGCAGGGAGGTGGCCGCACGGTTTCGATTGCGCCTTATGAGATTTCTATCGAAAACAAAAATATTATCCGTCATGGGTATAATCTTTATTGCCTGACATGGAGGTGTAATGCGGATTATCCATACCGATAAATGATCCTTTGCGATCAGCGTGTTTGCCGGAGAATGACATGTTGGCACTTAGATCACTGTTTTGACCAAGACATGATTGATATGTCATCGCCACAACTTTGATAAAACTGTAATAATTATCAAGATAAAGCAGGCGGTACAGGCGGTAAAGCGGGGTGTAGGTCGTTACCCCATGGGTTCGCCCAACCTTGCGCCAGCCTTTTGCGCCGCCGGTGCTGACCGCAAACGGATAAATGCGTTGTGGCGTGACGCCGATATGAGAAAAATAGCTTTCCCCCATACGTGAAACACATTCAACGGGGACTTCGAATTTATCAGCAATATATTTCCGCGCCATTTCGATATTTTTTATCTCAAGCGGAAGGGGGAAGCTGGGGCAACTGACGGTATAACCGTTTCCTTTGTAACGCTGGGGAACAGGTAAATATTGTTCAACGATCCCTGCCATGACCTCACCATTTATTTTTTTGGTCAGCGGTAATACGACGGCGACATTCATGGACGTTTCTTCGGATAAGATGAAATCCATATCGCGGGAAGCCAATCCCTTAATCCCGCCATGATCCTGTCCTTCATCAACGAAGACAGACTGCATGGCCTTGAGCTGTCCGGCAACGCCCTTGCTTTCCTTAAAGCGGGTGTCATCATCCGCCAATTTGGCGATAATTTCCTGCAGTTTTGTTGTTT
>DAOPJS010000280.1:0-1632 GCA_035399785.1 Alphaproteobacteria bacterium | reverse complement strand
GGTCTATGACCTGACCACGACGGTGGAAGTCAGCGTGACCTGCGTCCCTTCCTCACCCGCCAATTATGACCGATATAATGAAAATGTCATCCGCGCCGCCCTGAAAGGCATGGTAGAGCGCGCCGAATTGAAAGAATACAACATCAACACCAAAGAAGATGGTGATATCCGTCAGGGTTTTTTAATCGGGACGGGCAATTATGGCCGCCAAACCCGTATCTATAATGCGCAGCTATGGATCGGCCAGAATTCGGTCTTTACCGTTGAAGCAAAATTAACAGGCCGCAGCCATCAGGAAGCCGACACAGCATTTGGCGATATTCTGAATACGATTAAACGGAAAACACTTCCTGCCGAAAAAGATTAATTCGCGCTGAGCGCCCTGATCCGCTCCACCATGGCAAAAAAACCGTTGCGGCGGTTGGGGGACAAATGTTGATCCAATCCGATATCATGAAAAGTCTGTTCGATATCGATTTCCTGTATCTGGGACGCCGTTTTATCCTGATAGGCGCTCAGCAAAACAGCAATCAAGCCCCTGACAATATGGGCGTCACTATCGGCGGTAAAATGGAAAACGCCCTGCCCGTCGGTTTCGCAAATCATCCACACGCGTGAGGTGCATCCCTTAACCAAAGTTTCTTCGGTTTTCAGATTTTCTGCCATCGGCGGCAATGTTTTACCCAAATCTATCAGGTATTTATATCGTTCCTCCCAATCGTCAAAAAGGGCGAAATTATCGGTCAATTCTTCCAAATTTGGTTGAAGCATGGGATTTAAGCTATTGTTGATATTAATAAGTTATTTGCATTCATAGTATAAACTGAAGGTGAAAGACAATATAATTAGGGCTTAGAGAAGCTATGCCCCTCATAACTAAACAAGATATCAGGTGCTTATTTTGCAAAACACCTCTTGCACGGATTGGCAGGGCTGGCTACTTTGAAAGAGTTGATTCACTGTTAACTGGTTAAAACAGTGAGACAATTTGAATTATTAACGATTAAAGGGCGCAGCAATATGGCGAAATCATCCGACGACAGCGATAGCAAAAATACACTCTATTGCTCTTTCTGTGGAAAGTCACAGCATGAAGTTCGCAAATTGATTGCGGGACCGAACGTCTTCGTTTGTAACGAATGTGTCGAGCTGTGTATGGATATTATCCGCGAAGAGGATAAATCACAGCTGGTACGCGGTTCCGATGACGGCCTGCCGACCCCGAGCGAGATTAAAGAATTTCTGGATCAATATGTGATCGGCCAACAAAGCGCGAAGCGTATTTTGTCCGTTGCCGTTCACAATCACTATAAACGTTTGGAACACGGCAGTTCAGGCAACAGCGATATTGAAATTTCAAAATCCAACATTTTGATTTTGGGACCGACCGGTTGCGGTAAGACGCTTCTGGCGCAAACGCTGGCGCGTATTATTGATGTTCCGTTTACCATGGCCGATGCCACGACATTGACCGAAGCCGGTTACGTCGGGGAAGATGTTGAGAATATTGTCCTGAAATTATTGCAGGCTTCTGACTATAACGTTGAGCGGGCGCAGCGCGGTATCGTCTATATCGACGAGATCGACAAGATCAGCCGTAAATCCGACAACCCGTCTATCACCCGTGATGTC
>DAOPJS010000279.1:0-1633 GCA_035399785.1 Alphaproteobacteria bacterium | reverse complement strand
GATAACTTAAGATCCTTTACTCCACTACAACGTATTGCTTTACTTAATAGGGCACACAACAAATGTGAAAGTTGTGGTAAAAAAATTACTTCAGATAATTTTGAAGCAGACCATATAAAACCGTGGTCAAAAGGTGGATTGACCTCACTAAACAATGCACAAGCATTATGCGTAAATTGTAACAGAAAAAAATCTAGTAACTCAGAGGGCTAAAAAATCATGACGAAAAGCACAAAAGACACGATGAGAGATGCCGCGTTGGAGTATCACAAAAATCCGACGCCGGGTAAAATCTCCATGAAGCCGACAACGCAGCTGGAAACACAGCGTGATTTGGCGCTCGCCTATTCTCCGGGTGTGGCTGTGCCGTGCGAAGAAATTGAAAAAGACCCGTTAAAAGCGCTGGATTATACCTCCCGCGGAAATATCGTTGCCGTTATTTCAAACGGCACAGCAGTTTTAGGGCTGGGTAATATCGGCGCGCTGGCGTCCAAGCCTGTGATGGAAGGGAAAGCGGTTCTCTTTAAAAAATTCGCCAATATTGATTCCTTCGATCTGGAAATTGATGAAACCGATATCGATAAATTCGTCGAAGCCGTGGCCGTTCTCGAGCCTTCTTTCGGCGGTATTAATCTGGAAGATATCAAGGCACCTGAATGTTTTGAAATTGAAAAGCGTTTGAAAGAACGCATGAATATTCCCGTCTTCCATGATGACCAACACGGCACAGCAATTATTGTGTCCGCCGCTTTTACCAACTGGCTGGAAATTCAGGGACGCAAAATTACGGATGTCAAACTGGTCGCCAACGGCGCGGGCGCTGCGGCCATGGCCTGTTTGAACCTGCTGGTGGAAGTCGGTCTGCCGAAAGACAACATCACTGTTTGTGACCGTGACGGTGTCATTTATAAAGGCCGCTCCAAAGGGATGGATCCGTATAAAGAAAAATATGCGGTTGAAACCAATGCCCGTACCCTGTCTGATGCATTGGAAGGCTCCGATGTTTTCCTTGGTCTGTCAGGGCCGAACATGGTAACCGCCGAAATGGCCGCGACTATGGCCGATGCGCCGTTGATTATGGCGCTGGCCAACCCGACCCCTGAAATCATGCCTGATGTGGCGATGCAGGGCTCCCCCAATGCGATTGTTTGTACGGGACGTTCCGACTTTTCTAATCAGGTGAACAATGTTTTATGTTTCCCCTATCTTTTCCGCGGTGCACTGGATGTCGGCGCGACAGCGATTAACGAGGAAATGAAGCTGGCCTGCGTGAAGGCGATTGCCGCCCTCGCCCGTAAGGAAGTCACCCCCGAAGTCGCCGCGATTTATCCGGGGGAAACCATGGAATTCGGCCCGCAATACATGATCCCCAAACCGTTTGATCCGCGTCTGGGCGTAGAGCTACCGATTGCTGTGGCGAAGGCGGCCATGGCAAGCGGTGTGGCCGCACGGCCGATCAAGGACTTTGATGCCTACCGTGAAAAACTGAAACAGTTTCATATTCAAAGTAATCAGGTCATGCGCCCTGTCTTTACCGAAGCGCAGAAAAATCCCAAACGCGTTGCCTATGCCGAAGGGGAAGAAGAGCATGTCTTGCGCGCCGTGCAGATGGTGGTGGATGAAAATGTCGCCT
>DAOPJS010000278.1:0-1649 GCA_035399785.1 Alphaproteobacteria bacterium | reverse complement strand
GCCGGGATCGCCATGCGCATTGACCATCGGCGCTTCATGGGGATGGAAAATATAATCTGATTTAAAGCCGGAGCAGCCCATAATCATCATTTTTTCATCAGGAGCTTCAGCGGTGTAATAACTTATACGCATCCCGTGGCTGGTGAAATAGCCTTTTTTGATATTGCTGTTCTTTGGTGGGAGGTAGCCTTCGCGTCCTGATTTTGCAACGCGCGTGGAATTTGGTCTTGTGTCATCAGGGACGACAGAAACAAAAGGGGTAAACAGTGATGGTGAAGCATTCACTTCAACAAATGTCATTTATACGCCTATCTAGAAAATAAATATTTTCCAAAAAAACATTAAAAAGTTAACAAAGAGTTAATATTCCCATAACACTAAGCCTGATTGTGCCAGATTCGCGTAATAAAATCAGCAATTAAGAGATTCTATGCACCGATAGGGGGATAAGTTGGGGAATATTCTGTGACTAATTGCCCTTGAAGAAGGAAAAGAAACCTTTTTTCAAAGACTTATCTTCCTTGTGCAGGGTTTCTTTCTTGTCGCGGTTTTGCACCAGAATTTCGCAGACCTCATCCAACTCGCGATATCGTTCTTCCATGATGCTTTCGGCAAAATTACGAAGTTTTTTTAGGTTTTCAGGAGAGCCGTCATCGATTTGCAGGCTGGGATTGTCAGAGGCTCCGTCAAGAATGCTTCGGTTAAACATGTATAGATCATCGCCCAGTTCGTGGACAAAGCTATGAGAAAGGGCAGACTCCGAGGCATGGAAGAAGATATTAATAAGCGGCAAATCATTCACAGGATCAACCACTCCCAACGATCCGTACTTATTCCATTGTTCCTTATGAATAGAACGGTTGGTATATCCCGTGCCCAAACCAATCATGACAAGCTTTTGATGTGGGTCCAGTTGTTTTTGCAGGGAACCGTAATAGGTGACCGCAGGGTTATCAAAGATGTTACCGTCAATACCGGCATAATCGCGGGTGCCGCGGCCGTCGGGCCAGCCTATATCAAAATAGTGACAGGGGAAGTAAGTAGGGGCGGCGCAACTGGCCATTACGGCGTCGTATAGGGAAACTTCGGGTGTGCGGTTCATAGAATGCTTGCCATTGTGAAGTTTCATATTTCTCAGCCAGACGGCATGTCCGCCTTCGCGGGCGTAATGTTGCATGGCTCTGGAAGGTTGCCCTTGTTGAGAATAACCATCGGGTCTGTGAGCGCCGTTTAGGCTGTAAAAGGGGACCACGAGGCTTTTCAAGCTGTCTGACAGCTTGGCATGTCCGTAGAGCGCCCGTAAGGCCTTACCCAGATTTTGAGGGTCATAATGCCCATGCTTAAAGATACTTTCCAACTGTCCTATTTTGGTCAGACGATTGTTGAAGTCATGGAGGAGACCGCGAAGTTCACGGAATCTATCTTGAGGAAAAATGTTCTGACCTTCGCGTTCATAAAACCTAACCAGATGCCGGGCGTGATATTTGGCGCGATAGGGGTGTTCGGGATGTGGCAAAGTCAAAGCGGCGTTTAGGATGGCACCTGTCGACGGCCCACAAAAAATATCGACCATCTCGCTCATTCTGTGACCTGTCATTTTTTCAATACGGGTCATGATATGGGCAGGTATTAAACCCCTGAGGCCGCCG
>DAOPJS010000277.1:0-1656 GCA_035399785.1 Alphaproteobacteria bacterium | reverse complement strand
CCAAAGAATTATTAGCCAAATACGGTGTTGCCGTGCCAAAAGGCATTCCTGCGATGAGCGTTGAAGAAGCTGTCAAAGCCGCAGGCGAAATGCCCGGGCCTTTATACGTGGTAAAGGCGCAAATTCATGCAGGCGGCCGCGGCGCAGGTCATTTCAAGAATAATCCCGAAGGCAAAGGCGGTGTCCGTCTGTGTAAAACAGCTGATGAGGTGAAGGCAGCGGCTGAGGCCATGATGGGACAGGTTTTGGTTACAAAACAAACAGGCCCTGAGGGTAAAGAAGTTCAGCGTTTATATGTCACTGACGGCGTAGACATTGAAAAAGAATATTATTGCTCCGTTGTTTTGGACCGCGTGACCAGCCGCGTTACATTCATGGTATCAACCGAAGGCGGTATGGATATCGAGGAAGTGGCCGAAAAAACACCGGAAAAAATCACCCACACCTCTATTGATCCTGCGACAGGGATGTCAGGCTTCCATGCCCGTAAGCTGGCTTTTGCATTAGGACTTCAAGGAGATGCGAATAAATCCGCCGTGAAGTTTTTCATGTCACTTTATAAAGCGTTTATAGAATTGGACGCAGCCATCGTCGAGATCAACCCGATGATCGTAACAGATAAAAACGAAGTCATGGCGCTGGATGCAAAAATGAACTTTGATGAAAACGCTTTGTTCCGTCAAAAAGAAGTCGCCGATATGCGCGATGAAACCGAAGAAAACGAAAACGAACGCGAAGCAACCAACTGGGGCTTATCTTATGTTGCTATGGACGGCAATATCGGCTGTATGGTAAACGGCGCGGGTCTGGCGATGGCCACGATGGACATCATTAAATTATATGGCGGCGAACCTGCCAACTTCTTGGATGTTGGTGGCGGCGCCACGGCGGAGCGTGTGACGGCTGCCTTCAAAATCATTCTTTCTGATCCGAATGTTAAAGGCATTCTGGTCAATATTTTCGGCGGTATCATGAAATGTGATGTCATTGCCGAAGGCGTGATTGCTGCGGCGAAGGAAGTAAAACTTTCTGTACCACTTGTTGTGCGTCTGGAAGGAACCAATGTTCAGCAGGGGAAAGACCTGATGGCTAAATCAGGTCTGCCGATTATCTCTGCCGATGATCTGGAAGATGCCGCCAAGAAAGTCGTCGAAGCAACTCAAAAAGCCCAAGCTGCAGCGTAAAGAGGAAATATAAAATGTCAGTACTCGTTAATAAAAATACAAAACTCATCTGTCAGGGCTTTACGGGCTCCCAAGGGACTTTCCACTCCGAACAGGCGATTGCTTATGGCACGCAAATGGTCGGCGGGGTGACACCGGGGAAAGGCGGACAGCAACATCTTGGCCTGCCGATCTTTGATACGGTCTTGGAAGCCAAAGAAAAAACAGGCGCGAATGCGACAGTTATTTACGTGCCGCCGCCATTTGCCGCTGATGCCATTTTGGAAGCCATTGATGCGGAAATCGAACTGGCCGTTTGTATTACCGAAGGTATTCCCGTTCTGGATATGGTGAAGGTTAAACGCGCGCTGACAAATTCAAAAACCCGTTTGATCGGTCCGAACTGCCCGGGAATTATTACACCTGATGAATGTAAGATCGGGATTATGCCGGGTCACATTCATAAGCGCGGTAAAATCGGTATTGTCTCCCG
>DAOPJS010000276.1:0-1683 GCA_035399785.1 Alphaproteobacteria bacterium | reverse complement strand
CCTCATCGGCAGCGGCATTAAGTTGACCGAAAAATTCGCCATTTGTCATTTCAGACATGTTCACACTCCTCTAATTTTTATTTTCATAACCTATATAGTTAAAAAATTAACTTGTAAAGTATTTGATTTTTTTCGGCGAGTTACTTATTACAAACTTCTAGTCGGAGTGTAGCGCAGCCTGGTAGCGCACTTGCATGGGGTGCAAGGGGGCGGAGGTTCAAATCCTCTCACTCCGACCATTTTCTGATATTTCTTTGGTGCTATTTCCAGCTATCGAGCCAGATGCCTTCGCCTTTGTCGTATCGGGATTTGCCGTCAAGGGCATAATCTATGATGGCCATGGCCACATCAACACCGCTGACATTTTCCAGTCCCCATTCCCCCGTAAAATCCGGAGCGCCATTAATTTCAATTACCAACGGCCCGCGTTTTGAGCGCACAATATCAACACCGCCGATATTCAGATTAAGCGCCGCTGCGGCGTTCAAAGCAACATCATGCTCGTCTTCCGACAGATCAACCTGATAAGCATGGCCGCCCAGGGAGACATTCGCCCGAAAATCATCACTTTGTGATTCACGGCGCATGGAGGCAACGACTTCGCCGCCCACAACAAAACAGCGAAGATCTGTTCCTGCGGCCTCTTCGATAAATTCCTGTAGCATGACTTCGGTATCTAATTGCTGAAAAGTATTTAGAAAATTTTCTGCCTGACTTTGATCTTGTGCCAGAAAAACACCCACGCCCTGCGTTCCTTCATTAAGTTTGATAATGAAAGGTTCGCTTCCGATCGTGTTAAGAATTTTCTCATACCCTTCCGCGGCGAAAGCAGATCCTGTTTTAGGGAAGGGAACATTTCTTTTTGTTAAATATTGGAAGCAACGAATTTTGTTACGGGCAAGCTCCAGAGAATGCGCAGTATCGGTGACATAAGTGCCGATCGCTTGAAACTGTCTTAATACCTCATAGCCAAAATTCGTATGCGGAATATCGATGCGGGGAATAATGATGTCAAAATCATTTTCAACAGATTTGCCGTTGTAATAAATTCCCGGGTTATCGGGATAAATACTCAGGCTGAATTTCTGGACTTTCAAAACACAAGCCTCATGTCCTTTTGTTTCTGCAGCCTCTTTTAAACGCTTTAATTCTTCATTTTCATGCGTTGCTAAAATACCAATTCGAATTGTTCCACCCTCCGTCTTATTTTTTATAACCAGAGGATATTATAGCGTTACGGCATTTTTATCAAATCAGGCGCTATACTGTCTTCAAAACCCTGTCCAGATCGGCGATCAGGTCTTCGACCGTTTCAATACCGATGGAGATACGCAAAACATCATCACCGGCGCCGGCACGTTTGCGTCCCTCACTGTCGAGCTGTGAGTGTGTAGTCGACGCAGGATGGATAATCAAACTGCGTGTATCGCCGATATTGGCCAGATGGGAAAACAATTCCAGATCCTTGACCATCGTCACGCAGGCATCATAACCGCCTTTCATCCCGACGGTGAAAACCGCGCCGCCTTGCCCCTTCATGTATTTACGGGCGTTGGCATGATGGGGACTGCTTTGCAATCCTGCGTAGCTGACCCATGCAATTTTATCGTGACCTTCCAGATATTCGGCAATGGCCAGCGCGTTGTCACAATGTTTTTGCATGCGCAGAGAAAGTGTTTCCAT
>DAOPJS010000275.1:0-1692 GCA_035399785.1 Alphaproteobacteria bacterium | reverse complement strand
TGTCATTGGCGGCATTTCCGATGACACGCATATTGATTTGCGGATGGGCAGATTTTTGAAATAAAACCAGTTCGTTCAAATCCGAAATAAGACGCGTCGGCTTCATGATAGATTCAGGCATGCGGGCAAAATCGGAGAATTCATTGACCATTCGCCCAATATCCCCGACATGACGGATAATTGTATCCGTACATATTTCGAATGTTTCAGGGTCGCTGGTGATCTCCCCCAGATACTTTCGCTTCAAGCGTTCAGCAGATAGCTGGATGGGGGTCAGCGGATTTTTAATCTCATGCGCGATACGGCGGGCAACATCCGCCCAAGCGGCCTTACGCTGCGCCGATTGCAATTCGGTAATATCATCAAAGGTCAGCACGGCTCCCTGCTCCTCATCACCGATAAGCTCAATCGCAATACGCACGGTCAGACTCATCTTATGACCGTCTTTAGTCACATAAGGCAATTCAGCCTGAACAATTTTTGTCGGCTTGGCATGCGCTTTTTCAAGCAGCGAACGCAGATCGGGAATAATATCCATGATATTCCGGCCGATCAGTTTTTGCGTTTCAGCCTCGAACATTTCGGCGGCCATGCTGTTTGCCAAGGTAATCTTACCCGCGCCGTCAACACCGACAACCCCTGCCGTCACCCCCGCCAAAACGGTTTCTGTTAAACGGCGGCGATGATCCAACTGACGGTTAGCCATCACCAATTCATCACGCTGTTGTTGTAACTGGCTGGTCATACGGTTGAAAGATTGCGCCAGATAATCAAATTCTTCCACTTGTTCCTGCTTGGGCACGCGGGCGGTCAAATCCCCTGCACGCACCCTGTCGGAAACGGAAATCAACGTACTGATCGGCGTTACCAGCTGACGCGCCAGCACAATCCCGATCCACATCGCCGCCAAAAGTAACAAGAGCGCCACCACCACGAAAATCATCGTCACGGTAATTTGAAGACCTGAATAACTTCCCTCTAACTGAGCATAACGGGTTACAGCATCTTTGGTCGAGGCCAGATGCGATAACACAACAGGATCCACCCGTCTTCCGACGAAGAGATAATTTTCATTACCGCTGTTCAACTTCACCAGAGCGCGCACGCGGTCGTCATTGTCGCTGGTCAGGACAACGACCTCCCCGTCTTTTGCTTGTTCCAAAATATAGTTGGGAACACTTTCAAAGGTCAGGGTGAAGGTCAGATTCGACCGCGCCAGAATTTTTCCTGTTTCATCGAAGATCATTGCTTCGGACAGATTACGGATTAAGGACTGTGTTTCCAGAACGCGGTTATAGGCGCTTTGCGCATCCATCATCATGACGGCCTGACGGTCAATGTCGTTGGCCATGGCCAGAATATCCGCCTTGATGACCTGCTTATGTTCTTCCAAATAGGCTTCGGCAACAGCCTGCGATTCCACCACCGCTGTGCGGACATTATCACTGAACCATGTCTGTACACCGAAATAGAAGAAAAACGCAGAAAACACCGCCATGATAATGGCCGGCAAAGCCGCCATAATGGAAAAGATAAGAACCAGCCTGACATGCAGACGTGATCCCGCAATATTACGGCGGCGCCCTGACCAGATCGCCGCAATACGCCGCCCGATCAGCGTCGCCAGCAATAACAGGATGACAAGGTCAAAGTTAAGTAGCCAGATCACGGTAGACGGATTATCGCCGAACG
>DAOPJS010000274.1:0-1705 GCA_035399785.1 Alphaproteobacteria bacterium | reverse complement strand
CGTTTGTGTCAGCAAAGCTCCACTGGTTCAGGTTTGCCAGATCAGGATGCTCACGGCGCCATGCCAGTTTGCAGAATTCATTGTCTGTACTTCCGCCCATAACGACGCAGTCACGATCAGAAAATTCATCGTTCAATTTGGCAAATTCAACGATTTCTGTCGGGCAGACAAATGTGAAATCTTTTGGATAATAGAAAATAACTTTCCATTTTCCGTCAAAGCTGTCTTGTGTGATTTCTTCGAACGCGCTCTCGCCGTTTTCTTCATGTTTCATGAATTTTGGCTTTACACCCATTACTGAAAATTCAGGTAATTTATCACCGATACCGAGCATGTTTTTCTCCTTATATAGTTCGATTGTTGATATGTGAAACTTGGTAGCACCTTAGCGGGAGTCTGCACCCGAAATCCAATTAAAATTATTTGTATTAATGATAGATAAAATCTATTGATATTCATTTTTTTATATGGAATATTCTATGAATGAATATCCTGCCGACCATTCGCCAGATGCAATATCTGCTGACGCTTTATGAAACGCGAAATTTCAGGCGTGCCGCGGAAATCTGCCATATCACGCAGCCGACATTAAGCGCGGCGATTAAGGAAATGGAAATATTGCTGGGCCTGCCCGTTCTTGACCGCAGCCGTAAAAAATCCGTCATATTTACTGCCTTTGGTGAAGAGGTCATAGATACCGCCAAAACCATCATGCCGCAGCTGGATCATTTAATCGATAAGGCCAAGCAGATGGCGCAGCCGTTATCGGGGCCGATGCGGTTGGGATTAATACCGACAATTGCGCCCTATCTATTGCCCGATATCCTGCCTGATTTACAAAAGAAATTTCGTAATATTGACTTCCAGATCGTGGAAGATATGAGCGCTAATTTAATCAAGAAGTTGCACGCGGGAAAAATAGATATGGCGGTTCTGGCGTTTCCGTATGAGACAGACGGGTTAAACCAGATGACTTTTTTTGAAGAACCGTTTTATTGCGCCGTCCAAAAGGGTGTTTTCAGCAAAGACCAAAAACTGACCCTAAGTGATTTGGATAATCATAAATTACTTTTGCTGGAAGACGGGCATTGCCTGCGCGACCATGCTTTGTCCGCCTGTAAAATGCAGGACATTGAAGATAAAAAAACATTAAGCGCCACCAGCCTTCTGACCTTGATCCAGATGGTATCGCAGGGATACGGTATTACATTGCTTCCTGAGATGGTTTTAAACCATGGTGTGGTCCCTAAAAATCTATCCCTGCATAGTTTCAAAAAACCTGTTCCCAGCCGCAAAATCGGCGTTCTCTGGCGGCAGAAAGACCCGCATGAAAAGGATATCAAAACTGTTATCAGGGAGATGAAGGCGGTTTTATGCCGTGATTAATCGCGTGGCTGGCTGTTCAGCGACCAATCAAAATCATAATATTTTATTTTTGTTGCGGCATTAATGACAAGCGGGAAGTATCGTAATAACCAGCTTTTGACATTGCCTTTGTTAAATTCTTTTTCTTCCCATTTGAAAATTTCGTTTACGCGTACGGTGTTTATTTCCCCTTTTACCAGATCAAACCCCTTGGTTTTATTCTGAAGAAGTTTTTTCACCTGATCATCCAGTTGTTCCTCTATATCTTCCGCCCTGTAAGCTTCCATACGCAAATCGGGGCAGGACTGCCCGCGCGGGCCAGCGCAAAATAAACCCGCGG
>DAOPJS010000273.1:0-1732 GCA_035399785.1 Alphaproteobacteria bacterium | reverse complement strand
TTATGCTCGGTAAAGCCGCAGGTCTTGAAATCACCGATAATGTGACCGATGACGGGAAATTCCGCGAGAGCGTTCCGCTCTTTGGTGGCATGGAAATTTACGATAAAGACGGCAAAATGGCCGAAGGAAACTTCGCCCCTATCAAGGCGATTGATGAGGCAGGAATGCTGATCGCCAAGGGGTCGATGAAGCATGACTATCCGCATAGCTGGCGCTCCAAAGCCCCTGTAATTTTCCGCGCAACGCCGCAATGGTTTATTGCGATGGATAATGAGATTGAGCTGCGTAAAAAAGCATTACAGGCAATTAAAGATACCGCGTGGCATCCTGCCAAAGGACAGGCGCGTATCACCGCGATGATTGAAGGCCGCCCGGATTGGTGTATTTCCCGTCAGCGCGCATGGGGCGTGCCGATTGCGCTTTTTGTCTCTAAAGCTGATGGTAACGTTCTAAACGACGCCGATGTTTTCAAGCGCATTGCCGATGCCTTTGAAGTTGAAGGTGCCGATGCATGGTGGTCACATAACCCGCAAGATTTCCTTGGCAATAATTATAAAGCCGAAGATTACGACCAGATTTTTGATATCGTCGATGTCTGGTTTGAGTCAGGATCCACCCATACTTTCGTCGTTGATGACCGTGAAGAGTTAGGGCAATGGGCAGATTTATATCTGGAAGGCTCCGACCAACATCGTGGATGGTTCCATTCTTCCTTGCTTGAATCCTGCGGCACCAAAGGCCATGCCCCTTATAAAAACGTGCTGACGCATGGTTTCGTGCTGGATGAAAAGGGTTACAAAATGTCCAAATCTTTGGGCAATGTCGTTGACCCGCTGAAGGTCATGGAACAATCAGGCGCGGATATCCTGCGCCTTTGGACGATGACATCGGATTATGCCGAAGATATCCGCATCGGCCAAGACACGCTGAAAAATACGGCCGATCTTTATCGCCGTATCCGAAACACCTTGCGCTTTTTATTGGGCGCGCTGGACGGATACAGCAAAGCAGAGGCGGTTGATTTAACCAAGCCGGAAAAATTACCTGAACTGGAACAACTTGTTCTTCACCAACTTTTTGAAATAGATCAAAAAATTCGCGGCTATATTCAAAATTATGAATACGGCAAAATGGCGAAAGAGCTGCATGAATTCTGTAACCAGAATTTATCAGCGTTCTATTTTGATATCCGTAAAGACCGTTTGTACTGTGATGATCCTACAAGTTTTGAACGCCGTGCCACCCGCACAGTGATGGCACAAGTGTTTGATTGCCTCGTCACGTGGCTGGCCCCTATTCTGTCCTTCACTACCGAGGAAGCATGGTCACACAGACCCGCAGGCGTTTTTGAAGATGCCGACAGCGTTCATTTGCGTGAGTTTTCCAAAGTTTTTGAACAATGGAAAAATGAAGACTTAAAAAACAAGTGGAACGAAATATCTGTTATCAGAAAAGAAGTTCTTGAATCAATAGAACCGCTTCGTGCAAGTAAAGAATTAGGCTCATCACTGGAAGCTAAACCGATTATCTCAACGCCTCTGGACAGCATTATATCCATGGGACAGGAACTGGCTGATATCTGCATTACATCACAAATTGATATTCAAAAAGGCGAAGAAGAATTTTCTATTGTCAAAGCCAAAGGTGAAAAATGCGTTCGTTGCTGGAAAGTGCTTCCTGAAGTTGCCGAGCATCCTGATCATATCTGTCAGCGTTGTGACAGTGTCGTGAA
>DAOPJS010000272.1:0-1802 GCA_035399785.1 Alphaproteobacteria bacterium | reverse complement strand
AGGGGGGGGCCTACCTTGCTTTTGAATAACGCCCTATAAGCGATTGATATAATTCAATACGCAACGCCTCAAGGATGTTTTTTGTATCGCAAGTTTGCCTATGTTTTTGACGAAGGAATCAATCTTAACGTTTTCAAATTTCGCTCAGAATTGTAAAGCACTTCGGGATGGCATCTAAAACAGGCGCGGCGGGATGGGATATACTGCCCCCCGTGGCACACTCTTGGCACACTAATTTTCAAAAAGAGCCAATTAACAACAATAGGGCACAAATAAGAAAAATCTTTATCTCGTTGATTTGATTGTTGAATTCTGTTCTACTGTTTTGACAGATGATGCAAAATAAAGACTCAAAATCTGGTGTCCGCAAGGACGTGTCGGTTCGAGTCCGACCACCCGCACCATCATGTTTTTGTCACAATCAATGCATATAACCCATAGATCAGGGGTTAAGACAAAGGCAAAATAATATGTTCGATATTATTAAAAGAGTAATCATTCCTGTTGTGGCATTGTTTCTGTCATTTGCTTTTTTATATTTTCAAATTTACTGGTTTTTACTGATTACCGTCCCTCTGGTTTTATTGGGGCTATATGACTGGTTTCAAACGAAATGGACGATCACCCGTAACTATCCTGTGGCCGGACGTATCCGTTGGTTATTTTTGCGTCTGCGTCCTTATTTGCGTGCCTATATTGTTGAAGATGATTTAACAGGCTCTCCTTATTCTTATGAGGCGCGGCATTTAATTACCTCGCGCGCGCAGGGCGAAACGGATACGCATCCTTTCGGGACGGAGCGGGATACCGACAGCGAGGAATATCACTGGATCAATCATAGTATTAAAGCGGAAGAAAATCCTGACAGGTCTCCCCGTGTCATGGTCGGCAATGAACAAACGATCAAACCTTATTCAGCATCGGTTTTTAATATTTCAGCGATGAGTTTCGGCGCACTTTCTGCGCGGGCGATTGAGGCATTGAATATTGGTGCTAAGCGCGGCGGATTTTACCACGACACGGGCGAGGGCGGTTTGAGCGAATATCATCTTAAACATGGCGGCGATATTGTCTGGGAACTGGGGTCGGGGTATTTCGGTGCACGGGATAAAGATGGTCATTTTGATGCAGCATCTTTCAAAGATAAAGCGGCCAATGATGTTGTTAAAATGACAGAGATAAAATTATCTCAAGGGGCAAAACCCGGTCATGGCGGCCTGTTACCCGCAGCAAAAGTGACAGAAGAAATTGCCGCCGTGCGTCAGGTGCCGCCGCATCAGGATTGTTTATCGCCCAGTGCGCATTCGGCCTTTTCAACGCCAATAGAACTCATGGAATTTGCAGCAAAAATGCGGGAGCTGTCGGGTGGTAAACCTGTCGGGATAAAACTCTGCGTTGGTCAGCCGCATGAAGTCTTTGCTTTGATGAAGGCAATACTAAAAACAAAAATCTATCCCGAGTTCATTGTTGTAGATGGCGGTGAAGGGGGCACGGGCGCCGCCCCGCTGGAGCTTTCCGATTGGGTCGGGATGCCGTTGATGGATGGCTTGCTTTTGATGCGTAATGCGCTGGTGGGATGCGGCCTCAAAGATAAAATCAGATTGGTGGCCAGCGGCAAGGTGTATTCGGGAATGGGGCTTGCCCGTAATATGGCGATGGGTGCGGATTGGTGTAATGCGGCGCGTGCCTTTATGATGTCGGTAGGATGTATTCAATCACAGCGATGTCATCTGGGAACTTGTCCGACAGGCGTGGCGACACAGGATATGTGGCGACAACGTGGATTGATTCCCGAAGTGCAG
>DAOPJS010000271.1:0-1824 GCA_035399785.1 Alphaproteobacteria bacterium | reverse complement strand
CCGAAAATCATATCCTTATGATATTCCATTTCCGGAGACTCAAGATATTTACCCAGCTCATAATTTTCGATTTTGAATTTCTCACGGTAATATTCAATTTCTTTCGCGCGGGTCGTGTTGGTCAGTTTATTGGTCAAATAAATGTTAATTTGCCCGTCCAGCTTTCCGACCATTGTACTGTGATAAAGCATGGCTTTCATGCGGTCGATGGAGCGTACAATCGGCGCATCCAGCGTCCATGACTCGGGATAGTCAAAAAATGATTGATCCAAAAAGCCATATATTTTGAGCTTTTCTACCCCGACCTCTTCACGGTTGGTCAGCTCGAAAGAACGGATAACCTGCGCCTGCTGCACTCTTTCTTCTTCATAGAGTTCCTGCGGGACGAAATAGCGGGCAACCACCATGCGCGAGCCATTCAGCATGACCTTCACACGAACAATATAGGTTTGATCCCCCTGCACCACAACATAGATGGCTTCCACCTGCCTTTTGGATTCTGTTCCTGCCTGCTCCAATGACAAACCGTTGCTGACGACGTAATTAATAAACCAGTTTCTGGCACCGATCTCGTATGTCAGCTCCAACGATTCAATCGTGAAAAAACTGCGCAATTGTTGATTAGGAGGACTGACATAACGGGCGATGGGACCCAAGACACGCTGGCTGATCCCCTGCTCGCTCGCCGGCTTTGTTGTTTCCAGATTTTCGCTCCAGCCTTTTGGCAATCGGACACGATAGGCCAAAAACTTGTCCCCGAAAGGAATGTCCTTAATGAGCGTTGTTTTTTCTTTGAATTCTTTATCAGGAATATATTCGATCGGGGTTAAGGGCTTAATGCTGTCCAGATCAATCCCGATTGCCCAAGCGGAAGAGCCCAATGCACAGACAGAAAACAGCATCAGTAAACTTAACAAAATGGGCGTTCGGGTAATTTTCATAGACATGTCAAACAGATAAACGATTCTTCCAATTGCATTATATTATTAACTTACATGGCAATTATAGCCTTTTCAGGGCATTAAATAAAAAAACTAACCTGTTTATCCTTTGTTTTTTGCGGTTTTCAAAGGATTTCCCTTTCGCTATGTATTGTAGTAACAATCAGCAAATAAAGAAAGCGTCCTATTTTTATGTCAGATTTGTTTCAAAAGAATACTGCCGCCAAAGCCGAATCCTATGATGCCGCGGATATCGAGGTATTGGAAGGTCTGGAACCTGTCCGTAAGCGTCCGGGCATGTATATCGGTGGTACGGATGAACGCGCCTTGCACCATCTGGTTGGAGAGATTCTGGATAACTCTATGGATGAGGCTGTGGCTGGTCACGCCAACCGTATTGAAATTCACCTGCATGAAAACGGCGCTGTCACAATTACCGATAACGGCCGCGGTATTCCCGTCAATGAACACCCCAAATTTCCGGGAAAATCGGCACTGGAAGTCATTCTGACCACCCTTCACTCAGGCGGGAAATTCAGCGGAAAGAATTATGAGACCGCCGGCGGTCTGCACGGCGTGGGTATTTCTGTTGTGAATGCCTTGTCTGATGATATGTGGGTGGAAGTCGCCCGTGACAAGAATCTTTATAAACAAAGCTTCAGCCGCGGAAAACCGACATCAAAGCTGAAAGATATGGGCGCGGTCAATAACCGCCGCGGCACAACGGTATATTTTCATCCCGATCCTGAAATTTTTGGCGAGAAAGCTCATCTAAAAGCGCCTTGGCTATTCCAGATGGCGCGGTCAAAAGCCTATCTGTTCCGCGGGGTAAAGATTAAATGGTCTTGTGACCCTTCCTACATTAAACCTGACAGCAAGATTA
>DAOPJS010000270.1:0-1854 GCA_035399785.1 Alphaproteobacteria bacterium | reverse complement strand
CTCAGCTCCGTAGTTGCGGCTTACTACTATCTACGGATTATCAAAACAATGTTTTTTGATGAACCGGCCGAGGCCTTCGACAAGGGAATTGAATTTCCACGCCGTGTTGTCATCGGCCTGTCCCTTTTGGTCGTATTGATCTTTATCTTTAATCCGTCGCCTTTGATTGAAGTGTCTCAGGCCGCCGTGACCAGTCTGTTTTCGTAAGTTATGTCCGTCAATTGGCGCGTCCGGCTATACCAGTCTGTTCAGACGACGCAAAGCTACGTCTTTGAAGCCGCCGCTGCCGGTGAGGAAGAGGGTTTTGTTATTCAGGCGTTAGAACAAGTCGGCGGCAAAGGCAGGCACGGTAATACGTGGACATCGCCTATCGGTAATCTTTATATGTCGATTTTGTTGCGCCCTGACTGCGACCTGGCACAGGCAGGGCAACTGGCCTTTGTCATTGCCGTGGCATTATCGAATGCGTTGGATGACTACATTGATCCTGTTAAACATAAGAAAACGCTGAAATGGCCAAATGATGTTCTGATTGACGGTTTGAAGACATCGGGCATTTTGTTGGAATCCCATATAGCAGATAATAAGCTGGAGGCGATTGTTTTGGGCATGGGCGTGAATATTTTCCAGCCGCCGGAATTGGCCACCAGTTTGAATGCCGTCTCGGAAATTCCCGTCTATGTGAACACGGTTCGGGATAACATCCTTAATAAATTGTCATATTATTATGAGTTCTGGCAAAAGAAAGGGTTTGCGCCCATTCGTGAGGCATGGTTAAAACAAGCCCATGGGCTGGGACAGCCGATTACGGCGCGTCTGCCCAATGCATCCTATAAAGGGGTGTTTAAAGGATTAACCGAAGACGGCAGTCTGATTTTAACTATGGATGACGGGACAGAAAAAATTATCCATGCGGCCGAAGTACATTTCGGTGATGAGTAAAAGCGAACGGAAAGTACAAACTTCATGTTACTGGCAATAGATATCGGCAATACGAATATCGTCTGTGCTGTTTTTGACGGGCAGGATAAAAAAGATCAGTGGCGCCGTGAAACAAGCGGCGATATCGCCGATCTTTTTGATAATGTTACTGATATTGATGATGTGATTATCAGCTCCGTCGTGCCGCGGGTTAATGGGGATATGCGGCAACTTTGTGAAACAAAACTGAAAATTGTTCCGACTTTTGTCGATAATCAAAATGCCGGCATTATTATTGATCTGGATAAACCTGCCGAAGTTGGCGCCGATAGACTGGTAAATGCCGTGGCGTGCCTGCAGCATTATGAAGCTCCCGCAATTATTGTTGATTTGGGCACGGCGACAACATTTGATGTAATCGATCCGATGGGGCGTTATGGCGGCGGAGTGATTGCGCCGGGTATTAACCTCTCTTTGCAAGCTTTATATCAGGCGGCAGAAAAATTGCCTGAGGTTCCCGTTGAAAAACCCGAAAAAGCCATCGGCAAAAATACCAAAGACGCGATGCAGTCGGGGATATATTGGGGCTATATCGGTTTGATTGAAGGGACGCTGAATCGTCTTATGGAGGAAATGGAAGCAAAACCGCTGGTGATTGCGACAGGAGGGTTGGCGCCACTTTTTGCAACAGGAACGGATAAGATTGATGTGATCGACGGTGATCTGACCCTGAAGGGGCTGGTTCATATTCAGTCTGAATTATCACAAAAGAAAAATAGAAAGAGTGCTTAAAATATTATGAGTTTTAATCCTGATGAACTGGTTTTTATTCCCTTAGGCGGGGCGGAGCAATTCGGTGCGAATTTGAATGTCTACGGCATGAAGGGCAAATGGCTGGCTGTTGATATGGGGATGGGCTTTGCCGATGAATAT
>DAOPJS010000269.1:0-1885 GCA_035399785.1 Alphaproteobacteria bacterium | reverse complement strand
ACAGGCTTGCGGAAGCGACAATCATCAATGGTCATGAAATAAACCACTTTGCCCTGCGCCTCTTTCCCCAAAGTTTGAACCACCAGCAAGGCGGAAGTTTGCGCCATTGCCTCGACAATCAAGACCCCCGGCATGACGGGAATACCCGGAAAATGCCCCATAAAATGCGGCTCATTCATGGTCACGTTCTTCAGACCGACGGCGCTTTCCCCTTCTACATAATCGATCAGGCGATCCACCAGCAGGATCGGATAACGGTGGGGTATCATTTCCATGATACGGGTAATGTCCAACGGGTCGGGTATTTGTCTGTTTTCTTCGCTCATGTCTTTATTTTTATTAGCTTTTTGATGGTTTCGTCAATTTTTTTAACATTGTTACTTGTCGTAAATGTTGTTTAATCGGCACAGCGGGAGAGCCCATAACTTCGGATCCTGCAGGTAAACTCTGCATAATTCCTGATTGGGCAGCGATGCGCGTGCCATGTCCGATAGTTAAATGCCCGGCCACACCCGCCTGCGCGGCGACCACAACATAATCTTCCAAAACGGTGCTTCCCGCAATACCCGCTTGCGCTACAATCACACAGCCCTTACCGATTTTGACGTTATGGCCGATCTGAACACAGTTATCGATCCATGTTCCGTTCCCGATCATCGTGTCAGGGCCTGCGCCGCGGTCAATACAGCTGTTGGCACCGACTTCGACATGATCACCGATAATAACCCGTCCCAGCTGCGGCACCTTTACATGCCCTGCCGGGTCAATCGCGAAACCAAACCCGTCCTGCCCGATGCGTACTCCCGGATATAATCTTGTTCCCTCACCGATGATGGCATGAGAAACACTGGCATTGGCACCGATACGGCAATTTTGTCCAAACTTCACATTACAGCCGATAACGGCGTTCGGCTCAACCCAGCAATGATCACCCAGTTCAACCCCTTCGGCAACGACCGCGCCTGCTTCGATAATACAGCCCTTGCCGATTTTGGCACTCTCATGCACATGGGCGGCAGGTGATATTTCTGCAGGGGGTTTTTGTACGGGATAAAACGCCTGCGCAATCAAGGCATAGGCCTTATAGGGATTTTTTGAAATCAGAAGCCGGCACTCCTTTGGAGCAAATTCTGCCATTATCGGGGATATAATGCAGGCTCCCGCCTTTGTGGCCTTAAATGCATCCTTATATTTAATGTTGTCCAGAAAGCTGATGTCGTTCTCACCGGCTTGATCCAAAGGTGCCACATCCTGTATCATGACAGAAGCATCAGCCGAGGAAATATCGGCACCTGAAATTTCAGCCAGTTCTTTTAAGGATTTTGGTTTTGTTACCTGATGAAAGTCGGGATCAGCCATAAAGCCCCTCCCTATTGCTCTACATCAAGTTTGATATTCGGTAATTTTTTATTCAGACGCTGGAGAACCTGATCCGTGATATCCATTTCTTTTTGGATGATAACAACGCTGTCACGGGTCAAAACAACCTGATATTTTCCCTCGTCAGCGACATCGGCCGTTACCTGAATAATATTTTTACGCAGCTCGCTCAGAGCATCGCCTAACCCTTTATCAAGGGCGGCGCGGCGTTTTTGGAACAGATTTCTGGTTTCCAAAAGCTGTTTTTCAAAATCCTTACGTTGTTTGGAAAATTCTTCTGCAGAGGTATCTTTCTTTTTTTCCATCAAGGTTTTTTCTGCATTCATCAAATTATTTTCACGGCCTGAAAACTCTTTCTGGAAGGCTTCGCGCTTAACGGCAAGTTGCTTTTGAATGCTTTGCCCTGCTTTAGAGTCATTGAGAACTTTCTCGACGTCAACAACGGCAATCTTAAGCTCTTCTGACTTTGCATAGCTCGGCATAAAAAGTATGGCAGAAAAGATAG
>DAOPJS010000268.1:0-1921 GCA_035399785.1 Alphaproteobacteria bacterium | reverse complement strand
GCTCGGCCAGTTGCAGGGACAGCGCCATGGTAAAACATCCGGCGTGGGCGGCGGCGATCAATTCTTCAGGATTTGTGCCTGCGGCGCCTTCAAAACGGTGATTAAAGCCATAAGGCTGATTTTTTAACACATCGCTTTCGGTCGTGATATGGCCTAAACCTTCTTTGATGGAACCTTCCCAAGTGGCGGATGCGTGTTTTTTAATCATAATCTGTCCTTTTATTTATCGTTGTCTTTAATTATAGACGCTTGGAGGATAATCTAGTTCCAAATAAGGACAAAGGCAAATGACAATCAATTTCAAGAAAATGCACGGGCTGGGCAATGATTTCGTCATTATTGACGGGCGGGAAAACGGACTGAAACTCTCGGCGGAGCAGCGCAGGCTGATTGCTGATCGTCAGCGCGGCGTGGGCTGTGACCAGTTGATTGTCATTGAGCGCTCCAAAAACTGGCAGGAAATGAATTTTATGCGCATTTATAACCCTGACGGGTCGGAGGCCGAGGCCTGCGGCAATGCCACGCGCTGCGTCGCGCATTTGCTGATGCGGGAAGATCAGGTTGATAATATTATCCTTGAAACCGTGGCAGGAAGTCTGAATTGCTGGCGGGAAGGGGAACAGCTTGTGCGGGTTGAAATGGGCAAGCCTCAGCTGGATTGGAAGAAAATTCCGCTGTCAAAACAATGCGATACGCTGCATTTGCCGTTAGAGGGCGACCCTGTCGGGGTCAGTATGGGTAACCCGCACTGTGTGTTCTTTGTGGATAAGCTTGGGGATATCTTTCTGGAAAGAGTGGGAAAAAGGTTTGAAACCGATCCCTTATTCCCCAATAAGACCAATGTTGAATTCGCCGAGGTTTTGGCGCCAGACCATATCCGCATGCGCGTGTGGGAACGGGCGGCAGGCATTACGCAGGCCTGCGGCTCGGGTGCCTGTGCCACGGCTGTGGCCGCTATTCGCCGTGGTTTAACCGACCGTAAAGTGACTGTGACACTTGATGGCGGTGATCTCATTATTCACTGGCCGTCCGATGATGCGCCTGTGTCCATGACCGGCCCTGTGACTTATGTCTTTGATGGGGTGGCCCAAATCTAGTGTGTGCGGCCTGAGCCGCCTGGTTTTTTTCCGCCGCCGTCTTGTTTGTTGACAGTTGCCCATGCGCGGGACTCTGCCTCCTTTTTGGGTATGCCTTTATCTTCATATCCTTCTTTAATATGTTCGGCTTTGCGCTTTTGCTTTTCTGTATATTTTTTCTTACTTCCTTGAACCATTAAACAATCTCCTGATTTCCTCTTCATAAGGACAATAATACAGGCGCGGTTAAGTTCCTAAAAAACATGCTTAAGGAACAAAAAGCGTGATGGATCGTTGGCGGTATGTAAACAAAGAGAAAGGATAAAACCATGAATAATGATATTATCGAAGGTAATTGGAAACAGATGAAAGGCGCCGTACAGAAAAAATGGGGCGACCTGACGGATGATCAACTGGATCAGATTAACGGCAGTCGCAAGGAACTGGTTGGTAAAATTCAGGAAACTTACGGCAAAGGCCGCGATGAAGCAGAAAAAGAGGTCAGAGACTGGGAAGAATCAAACGCCGCTTAAATGCTGAAGTTTGTTCCCTTTTTAAAAGCTCCATCCATGATGGAGCTTTTTTCTTTGACGGTGCGTTCAAACCCTTGTAAACCCTAGCTTATGAGTAAAAAAGAGCCCGAACTTGTGACCTTTGGTTGTCGCCTCAACACCTATGAGAGCGAGGTCATGCGCACGCATGCGAAGAATGCAGGGCTTGGGGATGCTATTATTTTTAACACCTGCGCCGTGACCAAAGAGGCGGAACGTCAGGCACGCCAAGCCATCCGCCGTGCCCGCCGCGAAAATCCCAACGCCAAAATCATTGTGACGGGCTGTTCTGCA
>DAOPJS010000267.1:0-1926 GCA_035399785.1 Alphaproteobacteria bacterium | reverse complement strand
ACCTGATGATATCTACGCCAATATTGGCTCCGGTCATTTTTCTGCCCGTGATGTCTTTAAGGCTATTTTTCCTGCCCACAAGACGGAAGTAGCAAAACCGCCAAGTGAAGATTTTAAAAATTACGCCACGGCGCGCCGTTCTGACTCCGATAAACCTATGCCGATCAAGGGACTTATTCCCGGTATGGCGGTGCATATGGCCCGTTGTTGTCACCCGTTGCCGGGCGACCGCATTGTCGGGATTGTGACAACCGGGAAGGGTGTTACCATTCATACAATAGATTGTGAAACATTGGAGACCTTCGCTGATACGCCGGAGCGCTGGATTGATGTGTCATGGGGCGAGGGGCCCGACTCCCCTGAATCCCATGTCGGGCGCCTGCATATTACATTCCTTAACCAGCCGGGTGGATTGGGCACGGTTTCAACAGTGATCGGCAAAAACGGCGGCAATATTGTGAATTTGAAAATCACCAATCGCTCGCTGGATTTCTGGGACATCTTGGTTGATGTCTACGTCAATGACACAAAACATCTCAATAATCTGATTGCGGCATTAAGGGCGACGCCCGAAATCACGTCGGTTGACAGGGCTAAAGGACGATAGGGTTTTCTCCATGCTCTTTAAGCGCAAAAAAAAGCAGTCATTGCTTTCAAAGCTGCGAGACATAGTCTGGCCGAAAAGCGGCTGGAAGCGCACGTTTTTATATTTAAAGCATCGTATCTTGCGTTTGCCGCATAGTACGCACAGCATTGCCATGGGACTTGCGGCGGGATGTGTTGTGTCCTGGACGCCGACCTGGGGATTACAGATTTTACAATGTTTTGTTTTTTGTAAAATTGTCCGCGCCAATTTTTTGGCATCGGTTATCGGAACAACATTCGGTAACCCGTGGACGTTTCCTATCTTAATCTGGATCTCACATATAGTGGGCAGTCATTTTATGGATATAACGGGGTTGGACAGCTATTTTGACATGATCGGAAAAGATACGGTTGTTCCTGATGAACATGGATATGGTGTTACGGCTTTTGTTCCGACATTGGTGGGCGGATATATTATGGCGTTTGTAACTTATCCGTTATTTTACTATGGTTTTTATTATCTGATTGAGGCAGGCCGCGCCGCGAAGAAGAGGGTAGGGAAGACAGCCCATGTCCTTGTTGAAAAAGTGCATGATATTAAGGAAACCCGTCAGGAAAAAAGGCTGGAGAAAAAAGAGCTTAAGGAAAACTGCAAAGAATGATTTTAGGAACGGGAATAGATTTGCTGGATATCAGACGTCTTGAAAAAATCATGGCGCGTCACGGCGACAGATTTAAAGAACGCTATTTTACGGATAAGGAAATTGCGACCGCTGAAGCCAGAGAGGCGGCAGGGACAACTTTGCTGGCCTTTGCCAAACGCTATACTGCCAAGGAAGCCTGTGCCAAAGCGCTGGGGACAGGCTTTATCGAAGGTATTTTTATGAAAGATATTGAAGTTACCAATGATGCGCTGGGGAAGCCGAACCTGACCCTCTACAATGGGGCGTTGGACAGACTTCATGAAATGACCCCTGAGGGTAAAGAGGTTGTTATTCACTTAAGTTTGACCGATGAGCCGCCTTATGCGCAGGCACAGGTTATTATAGAGGCGTTATAACTTGGCAAAAAAGGTCTTTAAAACTGGTTTTTGGCCGGAAGTTCGGATAAAGGTATATTTATGACGCATGATGAAGAAATAACCACGCAAAGCCCTTTAAAAGCCGATCCTGTTAATAAACCTGCAAGCAAAAGGCATGCCCCTGCGGTTGATAAGGGGGAGGTAAGCGAGTTCGCCAAAACGGCAATTCTGGCGGTTTTATTGGCTTTGGTTATCCGCACTTTTCTGTATGAACCATTCAATATTCCTTCCGGATCAATGATGCCGACTTTGTTGGTTGG
>DAOPJS010000266.1:0-1969 GCA_035399785.1 Alphaproteobacteria bacterium | reverse complement strand
TATGGAACAAGACGGTATTAACTGGCTGTTATACGATAACAAGAATGTTTTTCCCGAAGCATGGGAACAATTTGTCAGCATCATCCCCGAAGACGAGCGAGAAGATTTGCTGACCGCCTACTATAAACGCCTGACCGGTCAGGATAAAAAAATACAGATGGAAGCGGCGATAAACTGGAGCCTTTATGAAAGCGCCTGCGCCTCTCTCATCCCCAATTACGAGTTAATAACAACAGACGAGCAAAAAGATCACGCTTTGGCGATTTCACTAATCGAATGTCATTACTTCTACAATCAGTTAATCAGCCCAGAAAACAGCCTGCTTAACAAAATAGATATCTTCCGCCATATACCGACAACGATTGTGCAAGGACGGTATGATATGATCTGCCCGATCCTCTCTGCCCATCAATTACACAGCGCATGGCCGGAAGCTGATTATATAGTTGTTCCCGATGGCGGGCATGCCGCCTTTGATCCGGCCATACGCTCACGCCTTATTGAGGCAACCGAAAACATAAAAACCCTGTAACTATAAAAACAGAAAGTGTGTAAATGAATTTTAAGACCCTGCGTGATTTTGATTTTAACGGTAAGAAGGTTTTACTGCGCATTGATTTGAACGTTCCCGTTCAAGACGGCATTGTCGCCGAAACAACGCGTATTGACCGTGTTAAACCGACCATTGATTATCTTATTCAGCATGGTGCAAAGATTGTTATCATTTCACATTTCGGCAGACCAAAGGGCGAAGTAAAGCCTGAATTCTCTCTAAAATTCCTAACACCCGTCCTGGAAAAACAATGGGGGTATTCTGTTGGTTTTGGTGAAGACAGTACGAAGGAAATTACTTTGCTGGAAAATCTTCGTTTTGATCCGGGAGAAGAGAAGAATGATTTAGCCTTTGCAAAAAAGCTTGCCGCCCATGGCGATATTTTCATCAATGATGCCTTTTCCATGTCTCACCGTGCCCACGCATCAACGGAAGCCATTACCCACCTGCTGCCTTGCGGCGCAGGATTATTAATGGAAGCGGAATTAAAGGCACTCCATATAGCGCTTGATCATCCCGAAAAACCGATTATCGCGATTGTCGGCGGCTCAAAAATATCAACAAAGCTGAGCGTTCTTCACAATCTGGTCAAACGCGTCAATTATCTGGCGCTTGGTGGGGGCATGGCAAATACATTCTTGCTGGCAACAGGGCATGAAATCGGCACGTCTATGTGCGAAACAGATATGGTAGAGGAAGCAAAAAAAATCATGGCGACCGCAAAAGAATCGAATTGTGAAATAATTTTACCCATCGACTGTGCCGTTGTTGAAAAACTTGAACCCGGCACGTCATCAGACATCGTAGATCTGAATAATTTTCCCAATAACAAAAGTGCCGTCGATATAGGTCCGAAATCCATCGACGCCGTTTGTAAAATTCTGGAAAGCTGTAAAACGGTTTTGTGGAACGGACCTTTCGGCGTTTTTGAAATAAAGCCTTTTGATAACGGCACCAATAAAGTAGCGCAAAAAGTTTCTGACCTGACAAAAAGCAAAAAGCTGGTCAGCATTGCCGGCGGCGGCGATACCGTCTCGGCCCTTGATAACGCAGGCGTCGTCGAAGATTTCAGCTATATATCGACAGCAGGCGGAGCCTTTTTAGAATGGCTGGAAGGGAAAGAACTGCCCGGCGTTGCCGCCCTTAAAAATTCAGCTTCAAGAGCGGCATAACGTTTTATTAATGACGGCTTTGATTCAGAATATCTCTGGCCAATCTTTCGCTGACTTTATCGTAATAGGATAATGCTTTTCCTAATTGCTCGTGACTGATAATACGACCGCCACGAACGCGTGATGTCAGCAAGAACATATTCACAAAATCAGGTTTAGAAATACCCGTTGCTTTACAAGCGACCGCTAAAGCCTGCGCCGTTTTTTGTTGCAACATTTCAATCACCGTATCAACAGGCAAGCC
>DAOPJS010000265.1:0-2006 GCA_035399785.1 Alphaproteobacteria bacterium | reverse complement strand
TGGTTTCGCTGGCACGTTATTCCCTGCACTATCAACAATTGTGCCGACAGCGTATATCAACGCTACATTCTGTTTTACCTTCGAGGATTTATGAGGCTTTGTTTTATGCTGGGAATAACGTGCCAGCGAAACCAGCTCAACGGATTCATCGTCAGGGTTCCCTGTCGCCGCCTCACGAATTTCGGAGACCATAACATCAGGATAATCAAGACGGTCAATCAACCCTGCATCCAATGCTTCCTGCCCTGTAAACAACCCCTTATCAAATTCCTTGGCGATATCGACAAGATTTATTTTGCGAGCAAGCGAAATATCAGAAATAACCCGCGATGATAAATTACCGATCATTGAATCAAGTGCAATTTGATTGGCCTTTGAGATATGCTCATTGGTAAAATTTTCCATGGCGCTCTTATATTCTTCGCGTTGAAAAAATTCGGCTTTCACCCCTATTTTATCAAGCGCCGCTTTTGCAAAAGGCATTTCAACATTCGCGCCTGTCGCAGAGAGCATACCGACAGGTTGCATCCAGATTTCATCAAAAGCACTGGCCAGATAATATTGGCCGGAACCGGCGGTACCATCCATGTATGACGGTGAGTAAATTTTGGTAAACTTGCCGCTCTTTTTAAAGCGCGCAACCGCCGCGCGTAATTCCTGCACATGGGCGGTGCTCATGCTCCCGCCTTTCAGACTAAAAATCAAACCGCGCACACGATCATCGTCCTTGGCCTTATCCAGCGTATCAATCACGTTACGGATTGTCGGTTGCATAAACGGAAACGGATCCATCAGGCTGGGGCGTGTTTGCACCTCGGCGACGCCGTCTTCAATTTTAAATACCAACACCATATCATCAGGCAAAGGCGTCCCTTTACTTCCGAAAGAAACAAGAAGCGTTGATATCAAAGCCGATATCAAAATCATTGCCCCGATGGCCGTACAGGTTTTGACAATCGCCCGCCAAATGATTGATGGAATATTCCAGCGCTTGGCACTTATTTCACTGTCATTTTTTTTAGGCTTATAAAAAAGAGATCCGAAATTTGCCATGGTGAATTCTTTCACTGGTTAAATGGTTAAAGGCATTGTGCCTTATGTCTTAAATAATGATCGGCGAGAACACAGGCCATCATCGCCTCACAGACAGGCGTGCCGCGCAGTCCCACACACGGGTCATGACGACCTTTGGTTATAATATCGGTTTCATGACCGTCTTTATCTATGGTTTTTACAGGTGTTAAAATTGAGCTTGTCGGCTTAAAGGCCACGCGCACAACAATATCCTGCCCTGAAGAAATACCGCCGAGAATACCGCCTGCATTATTGCTTTGAAATCCGTCAGAGCGGATTTCATCGGCATTTTGCTCACCGCCCCACTCAACCGCGTCAAAACCCGCGCCAATTTCAACCGCCTTGGTTGCATTAACAGACATCATCGCCTTGGCCAGATCGGCATCCAACTTATCATAGACCGGCGCGCCGAGACCTGCGGGAATACCGCTGGCCACAACTTCCACCACAGCCCCGGCGGAAGAGCCGTTTTTACGTTGCCCATCCAGATATTCTTCCCAAACTTTGGCGGCCTCAACATCAGGACACCAAAACGGATTTTGATCTACCTGCGCCCAATCAAAATTATCACGGTTGATTTTATGCGGCCCTACCTGCACCACAGCGCCGCGAATAGAAACAGCGTCACCGATTTGATGCGCCAGTATTTTTCGAGCAATCGCACCCGCCGCCACGCGCATAGCCGTTTCACGGGCGGAAGAGCGGCCGCCGCCGCGATAATCGCGAATGCCGTATTTTGCGTTATAGGTGAAATCGGCATGGCCCGGGCGAAATTTATCTTTGATATCGCCATAGTCTTTTGATTTTTGATCGACATTTTCAATCAATAAGCCAATCGGCGTGCCCGTTGTCTGTCCTTCAAAAACACCGGAAAGAATTTTTACGGCATCAGGTTCCTGACGCTGCGTCGTGAATTTGCTTTGTCCCGGTTT
>DAOPJS010000264.1:0-2020 GCA_035399785.1 Alphaproteobacteria bacterium | reverse complement strand
CCAATTGGCAGAAGGCTGAACAGTTAATTCAACATCAACAATAACACGCTGCTTAGCCGATTTTTCAGCATCAAAAACACCGATCGACATATCAAGTTCAAGGTTCTTGATAAAAATTGTCTGTTCAACATTTTCAACATGCTGGAAAGAAATAACTTTCTCATCATTTTCAAGCGCAGAAGCGCTGTTTGTCACGGTCTTGAATAAAGTGTTCATGGAGCCTGTTTATAGAGAGTTAGAACCAAGGATACAATATCTATGTTAAATCAAAACATAAGTTTTCCATAGAAAAACTGTTTCGGATTTTAGCTACTGAATTGTGGTATTTTTCGGGACAGCGATATCCCCTTCAATCTGCATCCTAAGCTTCTGCCGCAAATTATCAATCGGCAGCAATTTGTTACCTTCCTTGTAGTGCCAATAGGTCCAGCCATTACAAGAAGGGGCATTTTGCACCGCCGCGCCAACTTTATGGATGGAGCCACGATGATTGCCCTCATTTGTTTTAATATTGGCATCTGCCGAAATTCTGACCTTGTTACGGCCTTTGGCATCTTGTAATTGGGCGCCGGGTTCCAGCAGACCGTGTTCCAACAACCAGCCGAAGGGAATGCGCATTTCCTCACGCTTTTGGACAACGGCAATGCTGTCTTCGTCACACGGGGTAATGCTGTCGAGACGTTTTTGCGCGACCTTGATGTAGTCGTCTTCACGCTCGATCCCGATGAAATCCCGCCCGAGCTTCTTGGCAACTGCGCCTGTCGTTCCCGTCCCGAAGAAGGGATCCAGAACAACATCCCCCGGTTTTGTGGAGGACAAAATGACACGGTGGAGAAGGGCCTCGGGCTTTTGTGTCGGATGGGCCTTTTCGCCTTTGTCGTTCTTCAAACGCTCACCCCCCGTGCACAAAGGTATGAACCAGTCGGAGCGCATCTGGAGATCTTCATTCAGCGCCTTCATGGAGTCATAGTTAAACGTATATTTTGATTTTTCGGATTTCGCCGCCCAGATCATGGTTTCATGGGCATTGGTAAAGCGTTTGCCACGGAAATTAGGCATGGGATTGGATTTTCGCCAGATGACATCATTCAAAATCCAAAAACCCAGATCCTGTAATATCGCGCCGAGGCGGAAAATATTGTGATAGGAGCCAATCACCCAAATAGAGCCTCATCCTTCAGCGCGTCGCGCGCAGCAGAGAGCCATTCACGGGTAAAATCATCATAAACCTTCAGGCTTTCGAACTGATCCCAATGGTCGTCACAGGCATCCACCTTGGTATTATTCGGGCGGTGCAAATCGCCGCCAAGTTGGAGATTATAGGGAGGGTCGGCAAAAATCATATCAATCGAGCCTTTTGGCGTTGCCCGCAATACCTCCACGCAGTCGCCCTTGGTGATTTTATTAATCTCAGGGGCGTTTGTTTTTGTTTGTTTTTTTACAGTGGATTTCTTTGCTTTTGGACTCGACATTTATAAAACTCCTTGAAATTTAAGGTCGAATCATGAGTCATCAGGGACTCCACGTCAAGCATTAAAATACAAAAAGAGTCAACAGACTCAGAACGTTAGAGGAACAACTTAAAGTAATGGAATCAAAATCAAGGACTTAGCCGGCAAATTTTATTTTTGCCTTTTCCGCTGCCATGGCACACGGGGCAAAGGACAGGCGATGATGCGGGGTGATGCCATGGCTGTCCAGTCCTGTCATATGGACTTTTGTGCCATATCCCGCGTTGCTGTCCCAGCCATAATGGGGAAATTCTTCATGTAAGCCGGCCATCAACCTATCCCGCGTTACTTTTGCCAGAATAGAGGCGGCGGCAATAGAAAGCGATAAACTGTCTCCCTTAACCACCGTTTGGGTTTTGCAGGCGATTTTCGGCGCGAATTTACCATCTATCAAGGCGGTTTGCGGGAAACATTCATGGTTTGTCATCATCGCTTCATAAGCGCGCTTCATTGCCAGCAAGGTGGCATGATGGATATTTAATTCATCAATTTCCTGACAAGTCGCTTCA
>DAOPJS010000263.1:0-2110 GCA_035399785.1 Alphaproteobacteria bacterium | reverse complement strand
GTTGGTAAATTGCTGGAGCAAAAAGACACCAATTTTGGTTTCGATGCCCAGAACGACAACTATGTCGACATGGTGAAGACCGGTATTATCGACCCTGTAAAAGTGGTTCGTACCGCGCTTCAGGATGCGGCTTCCGTTGCCGGTCTGATGATTACAACCGAAGCGGTTGTAACGGATGCCCCGCAGGATGAAAAAGCGGCCCCTGCCATGCCTGATATGGGCGGCATGGGTGGAATGGGCGGTATGGGCTTCTAAGCCACACGCTCTCATCTGTAATGAATTTGAAAAGGCCGGATTTTTCCGGCCTTTTTTGTCAAGATATAGGGCTTCGGGGTATAATAAATTATGCATTTGAAACAACATCTTGAGCAGATAAAGGACAATAAGCTCGGCGTTGCGATTTTGACTGTCGGGATTTTGGCGGTGCTGGGTGTTTTCATTCTCATCTTTCAGACAATGCGCCCTGCAACAGATTCAGGGCAGGGACCTGTTCTTTCTCAGGATGAAATACAGGCATTTAAAGAGCAAAGCCAACCTGTTGCCGAGGTTCAAAAGGCTCCCCCACATCCTAAAAAGACATTTAAACGGCAAAAGACGGTTTCTGAGGAAGATATATTGGGGGCGTGGGATGCCCGCCTTGATACGGCGCGGGCGATTTTTCAGCTAAAAAACGGAACCTACCAGCTGGTTATTATTCCCGATGATCCGATACTGGCACGGTATTATTCCAACGGTACCTATACATTGAAAGATGATTTGTTGATGTTGGAACCGAATTTGGACTGGGGGCCGCCAAAAAGCCAACGATACGTTTATTCCGTCCTGACCAGAAGCGAGATGCCGGTCAGCGTTTTAAAATATAAAGGGCAGTTAATCTGGCAATTACCCGGCAGTGATGCAGGCGTTTATGTCCCGCCTTATCATCCCGTGTTGAGTGAGGTGCAGGATAATATTGCCGTTTGGAATGTTTTGAAATAAAACCTTCTTATGCCTGAATTACCCGAAGTTGAAACGGTCATGCGTGGCCTGATGCCCGTGATGGTCGGCGCCACCATTAAAACGGTGGATCAGCGCCGTGCGGATTTACGCATTCCTTTTCCCGATAATATGAAGAAACGGCTGGAAGGGCGTCAGGTTCTTTCCTTAAACCGCCGTGCAAAATATATGCGTATCTTTCTTGATGATGATAATGTGCTTGTTATTCATCTCGGGATGTCGGGGCGAATGTCGATTATTGATAAGGGCATTCGATATTCACCGCAGCTGCATGATCATCTCATCCTCACGCTCGATAACGGGGTGCGTCTTGTCTATAATGATCCCCGCCGCTTCGGTATGGTCTTTATGACTTCGGCGGCTGAGCTGGAACATCATCGTGCTTTTTCCCATTTGGGGCCGGAGCCTTTGGGCAATAAATTCTCCGGCCCGATACTGGAAGAAAGGTTAAAAGGAAAGAAGACCGGTATTAAACAGGCCTTACTTGATCAGCGGGTTGTCGTCGGGGTCGGTAACATCTATGCCTGTGAGGCATTATTTCAGGCAGGGATTAATCCGGCGAAGCAGGCGTATCTTGTCAAAGGGGATAAAGCAGAAAAACTGGCAGCGGCTATTAAGGATGTTTTGCGCCGCGCCATCAAGGCAGGCGGCAGTACTTTGAAAGATTATCGTCACGCCGATGGAGAACTGGGATATTTCCAGCATGATTTTACCGTTTACGGGAAAGAGGGGGAAGCCTGCCTGAATTGTGATTGTAATGTCATCAAATCGGGTGGTATTAAAAGACTGGTTCAGTCGGGACGCTCTACCTTCTATTGTGCAAGGAAGCAGAAATAAGATAATGAGACATATATTCCTATTTATATTGTTTTCAGGCTTTTGTCTTTTTGCAGGCTTTGCTCAGGCAGAAGATATGTTCTTTGACTCTCTTTATGATGTTCCCGTTATGGAGGGGCTGAGCGAAATTCCCGACCAAAGTTTTAGTTTCGATAAGCCCGATGGGCGGATATCGCAGGCGGCGGCTGTGGTGGCCTCGGGAACCCCGAAATCAGCAGTTTTTGGCTTCTATGATACGGCTTTGGGCCAAATGGGATGGGAAAAACAGGAGCAGGGG
>DAOPJS010000262.1:0-2118 GCA_035399785.1 Alphaproteobacteria bacterium | reverse complement strand
GCGTCATCTTGAAAATATTAAATTCATGCCCTATCAGCCGATTGAAAAACTGCGCGATGTCATGGAAAGCGGCGATGTGCACTTGGTAACAATGCGTCATGAGGTCAAAGGCATGCTCGTGCCGTGTAAATTTTATTCGGGGCTGACGGTCGGGCGTCCTACGGTCTTTGTCGGGCCGGAAGAAAGCGAGATCGCCTATGTCATTAAAGATTATAAGGCAGGAAAAATTATTCCCAACGGCAATCCGAAGGCTTTGGCCGATGCCATTTACGCTTATCGTATGGATGGTGATGACTGGTTTCAGGCACAGGAAGGCGCACTGCGCGCCGCGCAGGCTTATCACCCCAATCAATCCCTGCATAAGTGGCTTGAATTGATCGAACAGGTTCGTGTTTCGTGATAGGATTTTTTGTCAGGGGGTGACATGGACAAGGAAATCAGCTTAAAGCAATTACTACAGAGTTTCTGGCAGGCAAAATTCTATATGCTTGGCGGATGGCTGGTTGCCTTTGTTCTGGCCTTTCTGTTCATCTTTGTTTCTGTGCCGAAATACAGCGCCAATATGATTGTCGCGCCCGCTGATGGTTATGCGCTGGGGGATTATGCGTCTGCCGTACAATATGACAGTGTGGCCACTTTGCCGTTCTGGCGGCCAAAGGATCAGGCCGGGGCCTCGACCGACTTTTACCGTTTCATTCATACATTGCGCGGCCCTGCGGTGGCGGGAATTCTGATTAAGGATGAAAGCGCCTTGAGCGGTATCAATCGTACCTTGGATAATAAAATCAAAACCCCTGAAGAACTATCCGTTTATCTGAAAAAACATATTCGGATTGATCCGCTGGGGGCGACGCCTTTGCGCCGTTTGAATTATGCCCATCCGGATGCGGAATTTGCGGCGGCGCTTTTGCGTAAATTACATTTGGTTGCCGATCAGATGATCCGCCGTGACCGCCGCCAACAATCACAAAGCCGGATTGAATATCTTGAAAATGTTTTGCGCCGTACCAATAACCCTGATCACCGCAAAGGGGTTACCAATTTGATTATGCAACAAGAACATATCCAGATGCTGGCCAATCTCGATGAACCCTATGCAGCAATTGTAGTGGAACCCGCCAGCGCCAGTCCTAAACCAACTTGGCCGAACAAACCGCTTATCTGGTTTGTATTTTCGGCTATCGGATTGATGTTTGGCTATATTATTTGGTGCTTCAGAAAGCCTGACGGGGAAACCGTTTGATCAATATTTCCGTTCTTATCATGACCTTGAACGAGGCAGACAATCTGCCGCGTTGCCTTGCGGCGCTTCAGGATTTTGATGAAATCATTATTGTTGATTCAGGCAGCGATGACGGCACAAATGATGTCGCGCGCAGTTTCGGCATCAGGGTTGAAAACTTTAACTGGAACGGTGATTACCCCAAGAAACGTCAATGGTGTTTAGATCATATTGAAATAAAACATGATTACATTTTCTTTGTCGATGCCGATGAAGAAGTCACGCCGGAGCTTATTGATGAAATCAAAAACCTTGATTTTCAGGCGGCCGGATATTTCGTGAAGGGGCAATATATTTTTGACGGAAAAATCTTAAAGCATGGGTTGAAAAACAATAAGCTGGTGTTGTTTGACCGTCATAAAATTGAATTTCCCGTGGTGGATGATCTGGATATTGACGGCATGGGGGAGATAGAAGGACATTACCAACCCGTCCTGAAAGACGGCTGTAAAAATGAAAAACTCTTACAGCTCACCGCGCCGCTTTTGCATTTTGCCTATGAAGATGACGAGGAATGGCAAAAACGTCATCAACGTTATGCCGTCTGGGAGGCGGAAATGATCAGGCGGCGGGCCTATCCCGAAGATCCTGATAAAGGACGCCAAAAACTGAAAGAATTTTTTCAAAAAATACCCTGCCGTGGTCTTGTCGCATTCGTGCATAGTTATATCCTGAAGCTAGGTTTTCTGGACGGCGTGGCAGGATATCGCTTTGCCTGTTCCCGCGCGGCTTATTACCGCATGGTTTCTAACGCTTTAGCCGCCAATAAAGGGCCGGCATTGTTTTGCGAAGCATATAAGCAAAACTCTGCCCCGTAAAAACCATGGCATTGGCTA
>DAOPJS010000261.1:0-2175 GCA_035399785.1 Alphaproteobacteria bacterium | reverse complement strand
ATTTTTTAGAAACTTGGGAACAGTAAGACCATCAAAAGGCAATCCTGCCGAAGAAATGATATCTTCTGGCATTTGATGCTGAATCGCTTTTTTAAATTCAACTCTCATATCACGCCTCTTGTTTTTATGTATAATAAATAGCTTTATTGGCACCTAATGTAAAGAAATTTCCTGATCCAGCCATTCTTCCTGGCGCCGCGCAAGCTCAACCCCCAATTCAGGGCCGGTTTTATACCCCTCGGCAATAAGGGTTTCTCCCGTGATCGGACATTCAGGCGCCCGCCAATCTCTAAGGATATCCATCAAAGTCTTGTCTTCTTGTATGGCTCCTTTGGCGGTCATTAACAAATACCCCTGAAGCATCAGATCATTACCATGGTGAAAGATCGCTTTTTTCAATGTTTTTGCCGATTTATAAAAATCACCATTCATCACCATATCGTATTTGATCAGCGCTTTTTGCTGTACATGCGGCAAACGAAAATAATCATCGTAAAAACGCGGCCTGTAACCCGACACAACAAAAAGGCGGGAGATAACTTCCACCGCGCTGTGTTTGTTTTGCAAATCGGCAAAAGCTTTCAAATCCGATGCGTTAAAAGAAGAGTCAGTTATATCGGACAAAACCCCAATATCAAACATGGCTGTCAAAACATCCGCAACCTTATCGGTTTCAAGAATTTTCAAAAATTCCTGCGTAATCCTCTCCCGCGATAATGTCGTGATTTTATCGGCTGCAGACTCACAAGCACGTAATGCTTCTTTATCAGGCTCTCCCTCCCCGTATTGGGCATAGAACCTGAAAAAACGCAGAATGCGCAGATAATCTTCCTCTATTCTTTTGGCAGGCTCCCCAACAAAGACAACTTTACGGGCGTTTAAATCATCCATCCCCGCGCCTGTCGGGTCGTAAATATTTCCCGACATATCTGCCAGCAATGTATTCATTGTAAAGTCACGGCGGCGTGCATCCTCTTCCCAGCTTTGTGTAAAAGAAACCTTGGCATGGCGTCCGTCCGTTTCATCATCATGACGCAAGGTTGTAATTTCGAACGATTTTCCGTCAACGACAGCTGTGAGTGTTCCGTGCTCAATACCTGTGGGAATGCACTTGATATTAGCCGCCTGTAATTTACCGAAAACTTCTTCAGGTTGCAGCGACGTGGCAATATCAATATCACCGACAGATTCATGCAGCAGTGTATTCCTGACACAGCCGCCGACAAACATCGATACAGCAGGTGTCAAATCACCGCCGATAATACTCATCAACTTCTGAACAGGGTAGTCCTGCACCCATTCCGGCAAATCTATTTTAAGGACAGGATTCATATAGTCACCTTTACAGGCAATCATACGATGATTTTATCTCCCTTGAAAGCCACTTCCTCCCGTCCTTCGACCTCTAACTTGTCGTATATACGCTGCAGATAATATTTAACGGCAGGCAGACTGATATCAAACTTTCTGGCAATTTGCTTGTTGGACAAACCGCTTTTTAGCGCCGCTACGATTAGATTTTCCTCAACATCTAAGGAACAATCCTGAAAAATGCGGGAAGATAAATCCATTCTCCTTCCGACAAAAAATCGTATCGCCCGAACGCAGTTGTAAAGTGATACTTCGTGACCATAAACCCCTGCAATATTTTGATGGTTTTTAATCAAGCGGCTTAAATTTGGGGCATTGATGATAAATATCGGTACCTGACCGTAAGTTCTAATTCGCTTCCTGATTTCTTTCAGTGATAAACCTTCGGCATTCAGCAAGGCGGCATCGATTTGTTGTATTTGTGTACTCACCGGCTCGGCATAAAAATTACAAATCTTTTTCAATAAAGACACGTCAGGCGATACAAGCATATCGCCCCAAATTTTATTTCTGCCAATCAAAAGAATATCAACAGGCCGTCCCATGTCAACAAAACTGCAAAAAGCGCGCCAGAATTGAATGTCTTTATATTCAGCAACTTAGGAAAAGTGATTATAATTTTTTCCTATTTTGCATTGCAAAATGCAAATATCAATTCGCCGCAACATGAATGGGATCATTGAATGGTCTTTGCTGGGTCTTAAGCTTATCACGGTAGACATACACCCCTTCAAGTACCCGTTGAACATAGTTACGGGTTTCATAAATCGGTATTAATTCTATCCAGTCAATCAAATCAATTTC
>DAOPJS010000260.1:0-2190 GCA_035399785.1 Alphaproteobacteria bacterium | reverse complement strand
GGCCGAAGAGCTTGCCCTCGCCACATTCGATTAACTCGTCATAGCTATAGCTGGATTTCGGTGTGAAACTCATATCGTCTGTCTTTTGTTGTTGTACACTCATACCCAAGACTCTTAGCCGCTAAAAAGCGATGAATCAAGCATTGATGATAAAGGATATACACAGCTAAAAATCAAAAAAACTTGACCTGAAAAATTATTATGGTTTCTATATTATATTATAATTTCATAATAACGTAATGAACAGGTACAATATGTCTTTAGACTTCGCTGCAAAGCAACATGTGATTACCCATTTCTCTGACCCCGCCAACTGGCAAAATAAATTTGATCCCGATTTCTTTGATGATAAAACCCGCCGCTGGCGCTCCGTCAGTTATGGCAACGTCAATCTCAGCTACGACAGGGACGACGAAAATCGTAAGGAATTCATTATTTCACACAGCAATTCCAACGCGTCGCTGCATATACAGCAACAGGATTTAGGCTTTCTGATTACCGATGAACGCGGCGTTACTGTTTCCTCATCTACTCCCTATAGCGAAAGACAGCAACATTCTGTAAACGGGGGTGAAACAGACAATTTTACTGCTTCCGCAACTGTAGAGCATTTGGGCGTGCGCATTGAGTTTTCAGATCAGGGGCAAAAGCGCATCACCTTTGCCGACAGTAACACCTACATTGAACTGGAAGGTAGTGACGAACCGGCTCCCTCTCCTCTCAAAACAGGACGCTTTTTTCATGCAATTAATTTTGATGAGGATTTTCTGGGCAGGCTGGCTGCATCAAGGAAACACCCTCTGTCTTTTGTCACAGTTATTGCCGCAATGGATATGGGCTTGGAACCGAGCATCAGAACATTTAACGGTTTCGTTGATGCCGTCGATGCTGCCGCAAAAATTCAAAACGCTAAGTCTTACAGACAAGCTGAGACAGCCATTCAAAATGGCACTTGGAATATTGCTTCATCGCAAAATCCATGGAAAGGATTGGTTGCCTCACTTGAAAAGGCGTGGCGGGACAGCGCGGAGTTTGACGGCTACAAGGTTGCAACACCAAAATCATTTTCCATCATGGCAGAAGAAGTCGGCTTTTCTATTCAAACAACTTCAACAGGTAAAGAACGCATCCTGTCCCGCGGGTGCCTCTTCGCCGCGGCTGTGAATAATGAACCGCCGACACACGCTCTCTCTCGTAATATAATGAACAGAATTTTCCCTGCCTTGGCCGAGGCCGATCCTGTGAAAGACAGGGGTAATCAGCCATGGCATGTCATTGTGATTAATCATGACGGGCATTTTGACGCGATAAGAAATTTGGCCGGCACCGTTGAAGAAACGCATCTGCTGGACACTGATCAATTTGCCGTTATGACCTTTTCACCGACACAAAGTTTTGTCGCTATTCGTCAGGACGCGCTCGACCAATGCCTCAGCGCGCCCAAAGCAAAATCTGTCCCGCAAAGCGGCAGGCAGGCGCCAAATGTAGTGCAATTAAAATTTAATAGCTGACCGCGGCGTATTCCACGCAGGCGGATTTATATGTTTCCGTCAGCGCGGCCATCGCGAGTGGTTTGGCAATCGCCGGTTCTAAATCAGGACGCTCCCCGCCGCAGGCCACGGCCAACATCCGCCCAGCTGCCTTGGCCGCACAAACGGCTTGATCATGGTAATCATGCATTTTCACGGCGCGGAAAAATCCTTCGCAAATTGTCTCAACGCTGCTGACCAATAAGGTCGGCGCATTCGCCGGGGTATCATTGGCCGGAAGACCGAAACGCCAATCGGTTCCTGTCGGAATACCAAGACGCACAGCCTCCTGCGTCATCACATAGGCCGTCTGGTCAAGCAGATCGGGCAAGTCCGCCCCACGGAACCAGCAACACTGATTGCGTCCGCCATGGGAGAGCGACAGTTTACGCCCGGCCAATCCTGCCAGACCGCTGATACTGTCGCCCATGTTCCAGCCATCAACACCGATGCGTTTTTCAATGATCACATCGCATAATTCCTGCGCCGCCAATTCAAAAGACATGGCGCGATAAGTGCACTCAACCAACAAACGGAAACTTTCCGCGCGGCGCTGTGATCCGCTGAAGCCATGCGGCCCGCCGCTGATACCTGCCGCTTCCCACCGCATAAACATTTGGTGGGTGATAAACAGCATCATGTCATGAAATTCATATTCACA
>DAOPJS010000259.1:0-2202 GCA_035399785.1 Alphaproteobacteria bacterium | reverse complement strand
AGTAAATTGCGGGCAGAAAATATTGCTGTTTTTGGCCCCAATCAGGATGCGGTTGGAATGTTATGACGTTTGAAAAAGTCTTTCATAAAACCTTTGGAGCCTTCAAGCTGAGCCGCATCCTGATTGGGGCCAAAAACAGCAATATTTTCTGCCCGCAATTTACTTCCCAGACCATCAACCAAAGGTTGTTCGGGTCCGACAACGACAAAATCAATATTGTTGTTTTTGACGAAATTTAAAATTCCTTCGTGATCTTCGGCGGCGATTTCAGGACATTCGGCAATGTCGGCAATCCCTGCATTGCCCGGGATGCAATAGAGTTTTTCGCATTTCGGTGACTGCGATAATTTCCATGCCAGCGCATGTTCGCGCCCACCTGATCCGATCAAAAGAATTTTCATAGTCGATCTCTCCTTTTATTACAGGAGCTTGATAGCATTTATTCTTTGATCATGACAAGGGAAGCGTTACCCCCCGCCGCAGTTGTATTTGTACTGATGACCTTTTCGGTGGCAAAAGCATGCAAATATTGCGGTCCGCCTGCCTTAGGCCCCGTTCCCGACAGGCCGCGACCGCCAAAGGGCTGTACCCCGACAACGGCGCCGATGGTGCCGCGATTAACATAGACATTCCCCGCCCTGATACGGCTTGTGACCTTATCAATAAAGCTTTGAATACGGCTGTGAATACCGAAGGTCAGGCCGTATCCCGTGTTATTAATTTCATCAATCACCTTATCAATATCTTTTGCTTCATACCGAATGACATGAAGCACGGGACCGAAAACTTCGCGCGTCAGATAATCCAGCCCGTCAATTTCATAAATAATCGGCGCAAAGAAATGGGCATTGCGGGTCATCTCCTGATCCAGCGGCACTTCGGCAATTTTACGGCCGAAGCCCCCTAATCTGGTTTTATGTTGTTGCACCAGCATTACTGCCTCTTCATCAATCAATGGTCCGATATCGGTCGAAAGATCAGCAGGGTCGCCCAGCGTTAATTCCTGAAGCGCGCCTTGCAACATCAAAATGGTTTTATCGGCGATATCTTCCTGTAAATAAAGAAGGCGGCAAGCAGAACAGCGCTGCCCCGCCGACCCAAAAGCACTATGCAGGACATCATCCACCACTTGTTCCGTCAGCGCCGAAGAGTCAACTATCATGGCGTTTTGTCCGCCCGTTTCGGCAATCAATCTGGCAATCGCGCCATCTTTATCAGCCAATGTGCGGTTAATGGATTGTGCCACTTCCGTCGATCCCGTAAAGGCAACGCCCGCAACATCAGGATGTTGTACCAGCGCCGCACCGATGGATCCGTCGCCCGGCATAAAAGTCAGCACTTCGGGAGGGATTCCTGCGCGGTGCATCAGTTCCGCCAAAAAACAGCCGATTAAACTTGTCTGCTCTGCCGGCTTGGCAATCACGGCGTTGCCAGCCATTAGCGCCGCGGCAATCTGCCCCGTATAAATTGCAATCGGGAAATTCCACGGGCTGATACAAATAAATATCCCGCGCGATTGAAGATAATAGCGATTGGTTTCCCCTGTCGGGCTTTTTAGATTGCGCCCTGCTTCCACAAAATCACGGCGTCCACGCATGGCATAATAGCGGCAAAAATCAACCGCTTCGCGCACCTCATCCAGCGCATCTTTTATTGTACGTCCGCCTTCAAGGCAACAGAGAGAGATAAGTTCATCCCTATTGTCCTCCAACAGATTTGCAAAATGTTCAAGCGTCTTGGCACGCTGCGCCGCATCTGTCGATGACCAGATTTGATGCCCTGTTTTGGCCGCCGCAAACGCATTGTCAATTTGATCGAATTTTGCATCATAAACACGGCCAACAACATCATCGGAAATGGCCGGATTAAACCGTTGATATCCAACGCCATTGGATAGTTTTTTTCCCGATATAATCGGCGCGGCCTCATAATTTTTATGACGATAATGGCTGTCGATATTCTGCCGCAATTTTTTAACCGTAAGCGGATCGGTTAAATCCATTCCCGAAGAATTTTGTCGTCCTGCACCATATATATCTTTCGGCAGCGGAATTTTAGGATGGCGTTTTTGTTCATTCGCCGCGGCCTTCGCCACAGGATCAACGGCGATCTCTTCAGGTTTATATTCCTTGTTATAAATCTGGTTCACAAAAGATGAATTCGCGCCGTTTTCCAGCATCCGCCGCACAAGATAGGGGAGCA
>DAOPJS010000258.1:0-2238 GCA_035399785.1 Alphaproteobacteria bacterium | reverse complement strand
ATCGTAACAGATATCAGTGAGGCAGGTTTGGAACAGGCAAAAGCCGAGCTTGGTGATGTAACAATTGTCGCGCCCGATGAAATTTTCGGCGTTGATGCCGATATCTTTTCGCCGTGCGCCATGGGCGGTATTTTGAATGATGAAACAATCGACCAATTGAAAGTTGATATTATTGCGGGTGCAGCCAATAACCAGCTATTGAATGATTACCATGATAAAATGCTGGCATCTAAAAATATTCTCTATGTCCCTGACTATGTCATTAATGCGGGCGGCGTGATCTGTGTCGGCTATGAATATTTCCGCAAGACAGGTTATAACCCTCAAGATTTCAGCATCGAACGCGGCAGCATGGTTGCCCATGTTGAACGTATCGGCCAGTTTGTAACCGATATTCTGAAAGCAGCCGAAGCACGTGGCCTGCCGACAGGGGAAACCGCAGATAAGCTGGCGGAAGAAAAATTTCTGGAAGGCGCTGCCTTAGGAAATGACGATTCTAATCCAGAAGACGGTTCCAGCTACGGCTCAGCTGGCGGTACGAGATTGGTTCAGTAACATCGTAAAGTCTGAATGGCAGATCAAGGAACTGCCCCGTGTCACGTGATACAGGGGCGGTTTTCACTCTTACCTCACTACCACTTGGCAGGAACGGAATATTGCCCAGTGGCAGGGATAAATTCACGCCCCAGTAAATATGTGTTTTGTTACCGTTAAAATCACGAAACGGCAGGTCACTGCTGGTCACGCTTCCTGATAATGTCGCGCCATTGTCAAATCGGGTCTGCAGGCCGAATGTGGCGCCGCGATCGGTTGCTAAATATTGCCCGACTTTGGCAAAGGCGGTGATGTCGGAATCGGGCACTTCATAATACAGATTCAAATGCGCCGTGGTCACGGGCACATTGAAAAAATCCCGATTGAACGGGGTGGAGGGGTCGCGTTTATAGGCGCGCCATCCTTCAATGCCCGCGGCAAAGGTTTTGCCAAAGGGACGATAGAGGATTTCTCCGCCAAACCCAGTATAGGCTTCCTCCAGATACCCGCCGGTCAGGGCGATATGCGTGCTGTCGGTTAAACTGCGCAGCCATGAGCCATAGAGACGGTCAATCGTAAAGCGCCGCTCGGCAAAGTCTACTTCGTTACTATGAACGCTGAAATCCGTTATCAGGCGATATTTTCTGAGACGGTCAAGATTGTTTTTCAGATTTAACCGCGCCGTCGCGCCGACCAGAAAACCATAAGGCATCTGGATATTCCCGTCGGCCAAAAGGGACGTGCGGTAAAGCGTTCCTGCATCGGGTTCTGACAAGCTTAATTCATTATCCAGAATGAATTTAAATTCATGATCGAAAGAGCTGTAATTTTTAAAAAAGTTTCGAATGTCGTGATGATCCGAATTAATAGTTGTGTCCTGCCAAATTTCTTCGGGGCTGCCGTGATTTTTTAAAACCGCTTCTTCCAGATCATGGCGGATCAGGGTGACTTTCGGCCCCGTCAGTCCTTTATGGGATGTCTGTATTTCCAATGACTCCAGCTCGAAGGGGCTGTTATTGGCTAAATCTATGGCTTTTCGGCCTATCTGTGTGCCCGTGGGTTTGGGAGAGAATAAAGACAGGATAGAGAATTTTTTCTTCTCATCTGATTTGTTCTCAGGACGCGGGGAAATCAGTTGAGGCGCTTTTCCTTTACTGCTGGGTCTTCCCGGCCAATCGAATATCTGATCTTGCAGGGACAGGCGCGCCATAATTTTTTCACCGCCGATAACGGCGGCGGATAAATCAATTTGTTCCCATGGCTTGTAATTAAGGCCGATACTCCACGGGGATGGCCTGTTGAAGCCGCTTATGGCTTGTTGTTCGCCTGTGTAATCATCGGCGCCGTAATCGGCTTTCAGGGACAGACCATTAATCGGGGTGAAATATTCAACTCCGCCGAAAAAACCGATATCTTCTCCTGTAAACCAGTCATTAATATCCTGCGGGGCGAGGGAGTTAAAATCACGGTTATGATCGAAATGGGAAGAAAGCGCGCGCAGCGGGTTCTTCATATGACCGGCACTACCCAGACGTCCCCATGCCATGCCCGCCGTCAGGTCGAAATTATTAAACCGTTTGGAAAAGGCCAGATATTCGCTCGCCATACGTTTATGCCCAATGGCTGAATCCAGCCCCAGAACAATTGCGGGACGCGTTGCTGTTTCTTCGGCCAGTCTTAATTTGATATCCATACCGGGAAAAA
>DAOPJS010000257.1:0-2253 GCA_035399785.1 Alphaproteobacteria bacterium | reverse complement strand
TAAATTATCAAGCTTTCTTAAAATACTGTCTCCCCGTTCCCGCATGCGTCTTTTGGCACTGCGCTCGGTCGCGCTTTCGGCTCCCTGAACAGCCAATAAAGCATCAACCTTGGCTATAGACTGCGTTGCCGCAGCCGCAGACGTTTCTTGGGCCGCCCCTGTGACCATCGCACCGAATGTGCCGTCTGCCTTCCCGGCCTTCCCGGTTTTATCGGATTTCGAGGTCTTCTGGGTCTTGGAAGGGCCTTCAATTTTCATGACTGATTCCTTAATTAGTAACTATCTAATATAGCACAATTATTCCCCCAAAAGGTCAAGCAGGCAAAAATTTCCCCATTTCCCCAAAACCTTGAAAAAACGGGATATTTCTGCCTAAACCGTCAAAACAAAAAGTGCCGTTAAAACACTAACCACCTGAAATAATTGAATAAATATTCTAAGCCAAAACTGGCATACGCTTCGCATTAATAAGGGGGAGTTAAACCGTCTTTAGGAAACGACCCTATGATGCGACTATTAAAAAGAGTGGAAATAAAAGATCTGGGAGAAATCTTCTTCATCGCAATGAGCATAGCTCTCATGGCGTTGATGTTTGTTTCCTGCTTCAGCACAACAGCCGAAGCAAAAACAACCCGCATCAAGGATATCGTTGATTTTGAAGGCGTGCGTTCAAACCAATTGGTCGGATATGGTCTTGTTGTCGGACTGAACGGCACAGGTGATTCCCTGAAAAACTCCCCTTTCACCGAACAAAGTCTGATCGCAATGTTGGAGCGCTTGGGCGTCAGCATTCGCGGCCAGAACCTGAACACAGGAAACGTAGCCGCCGTGATGGTGACTGCGGCCCTTCCCCCTTTCACAAACCAAGGGGCAAATATTGATGTGAGCGTTTCTGCTCTGGGTGATGCACAAAGCCTGCAAGGCGGAACCTTGCTTGTAACGCCTTTGATGGCAGCGGACGGCGATGTATATGCCGTTGCCCAAGGCCCGGTGATCATTTCGGGTTTTTCTATTGAAGGACAAGCCGGCACAGTAACACAAAACATTCCGACAGCGGGGCGTATTCCCTCAGGTGCAATTGTCGAACGCGAAATTGACTTTAAATTAGAAGAGCTACAGGAAGTACGTCTTGCGCTGCGCAATCCTGATTTTACAACTGCACGCCGCATTTCCACTGCTATTAACGGCTTTACTTCCGGCAACGCCGCTCAGGCCGAAAATTCTGCCAGCGTCGTTTTACGCCGCCCCGAAAATTACAAAGGCAGCATTGTTGATCTTATTACTGATATCGAACAACTGCCGATCCAACCGGATCAAATCGCCCGTGTTGTTATTGATGAACGCTCCGGTGTCATCGTTATGGGCGCCGACGTTCGGATCAGCACCGTCGCAATCGCACAGGCAAACCTGACAGTAAAGGTTACCGAAACACCCCAGGTGTCTCAGCCAAATGCCTTCGCGGATCAAGGACAGACAACTGTTGTACCGCGCACACAAATTGATGTGAACACAGGCCCAGATGCCAAGCTGGCTGTCATGGAAACAGGTGTCACTCTGCAAGATCTTGTCACAGGACTGAACCGACTGGGGGTTGCACCACGTGACGTCATTACAATTTTACAGGCCATCAAAGCGGCAGGCGCTTTGCAGGCAGATATCGAAACGCTTTAGCAAGAGGAGACATTAAGTGAATTTAAATCCTGATACTTCCCTCGCCCTGATGCAGGCTACGCAGTTAAACACGGCAAACAAAGCCGATTTTGCCAAACAGGCCATCAAGAGTAAGGACGAAGCGAAGATCGAGGCTGCGGCCAAGGATTTTGAAGCAATGTATATCTCAGAGATGATTAAACCGATGTTTGAACAGATAAAACCGGATCCTACTTTCGGCGGCGGCAAGGGAGAAGAAATCTTCCGGGGTCTGATGATCGACGAGTATGGAAAGCTGATGGCCGAAACAGGCCAACTCGGTATCGGCGATGCCCTCAAACAGGAATTTATAAGACTACAAGAAGAAGCATCCCATGATGCAAGTAAAAAAGGACAGGAGTTAGCCAATGCAAACTGATAACAAAACGATAACAAAGGCACCAGAAGCCCCCCGCTACGTTCTTTCCACTGACCCAAATAAGGCGATGCAGGAAATGATGCTGACGATTGATCGTCTTCGTGCCTCTTTAATCGAAGAAACAGCTGCGCTTAAAGATGCAGACACAAAAACATTCTTAAGCTTGCAGGATAAAAAACTGGATG
>DAOPJS010000256.1:0-2260 GCA_035399785.1 Alphaproteobacteria bacterium | reverse complement strand
CGGGCGAGGGCGCGTTCCATATCGGGGATGTCACGTAGTTTTTCTTTTAAAGTTTCACGTAATTGTTTCTTTGTGACAAGTATTTCAACTTCGTCCTGACGATTTTTAATTTTCCCTATGTCGGTCAAAGGGGCGGATAGGCGTGCCTGAAGCAGGCGTGCCCCTGCGCCCGTTGCGGTGTAATCAATTGTCTCCAGAAGTGAGCCTTTGCGCTCCCCCGCCAGCGTGCGGGTCAGTTCCAGATTGCGGCGGGTGGCGCCGTCAATTTCCATGGTGCTGCCGCCCGACAATTGAACGGGGCGCATCAGATGGGGGATTTTCCCTTTTTGTGTGCGCTCGACGTAATCAATCAAGGTGCCGGCGGCAGATATCTCTGCACGGCTGAAAGCGCCGAAACTGTCCAGCGTGCCGACGCCAAAAATTTGTTCCAGACGTTTTTGCGCGTTCTGACTGTCAAACAAACTGCCCGAGAGGGGGGTAATCAAATTCTGATGTGGGGCGAAAACATCAAACAGATTTTCATTTTGCACCATTTTATCAGCAATCAGAATTTCACGCGCGCCGATGCGCTCTAAGGCAGCCGATAAGTCTTTTTGCGCGACTGCCTGCACCACGAAAGATCCCGTTGAGACCTCCAGCCATGCCAGCCCGTATTGCCCCGCGATTTCATTAAGCGCGGCGAGGTAGTTATTCTCCCGCGCTTCCAGAAGATTATCTTCGGTCAAGGTGCCTTGCGTGACCACGCGTACCACCTCACGGTTAACCAGAACTTTGGAGGTAGGTTTGCCTTCACGTTTGGCGCGGGCTTTGGCCTGATCGGGGGTTTCGGTTTGCTCGCAAATCGCGACCTTATATCCCGCGCGGATCAGCTTGGCGAGATAGGGCTCATAGGAATGGAACGGCACGCCGCACATCGGGATATCGGTGCCTTCGGTCTTGCCGCGCTTGGTCAGGGTGATGTCCAGCGTCTCAGATGCCTTCAGCGCGTCATCGTAAAACAGCTCGTAAAAATCCCCCATGCGGTAGAACAGCAGGCAATCAGGATGCTGAGTTTTCAGCATGTGGTACTGCGCCATCATCGGCGTGTGGCCGTCGCTGAGGAAATCCTCAAGTGACGGCATTTCTTCGGGTGAAGATTGTTTCAGAGCTACTTGTGACATAAGGGCAGTTTAGACCAGCAAAACCGCTCAGGTCACGGGATTTTTGGGACTTATCCAGCCGTTCCCGTGGAGCCGAAGCCGCCGCTGCCGCGCGCTGTTTCATCAAGGCTGTCGACAACTTCCCATTCAACGGTGGCGTGCTTGGCGATGACCATTTGGGCGATACGCATTCCGCGCTCCACCGTGAAAGGTGCGTTGCCGAGATTGGCCAGAATAACGGAGATTTCACCGCGGTAATCGGCATCGATGGTGCCGGGTGAATTAAGCACGGTTACCCCGTGTTTCAGCGCCAGACCTGAGCGGGGACGAATTTGTGCCTCATATCCCTGTGGTAAGGCAATCGCCAGACCTGTAGGGATTAACATACGCTCCCCCGCATCAATTTCGATAGCTTCTTCCAAAGCGGCGGTCAGATCCATCCCTGCGGATTGCTCCGTCGCATAGGTCGGCAGGTTAAGGCCAACGGCATGTTCCATCGGGGTCAGTTCGATTTTTACTTTATCGGTCATCTATATTGTCCTTTTTATTCATCATGTCCGCAAGCGGGAGGATATTTATTCTGCCGCTTCGGCCAGTTTGTTATTCTTATAATGGTTTATAATTTCCTGCACAAGATCACGGGCAATGGCTTCCTTACTGCCGCGCGGCCATTCCTGCACTTGGGATTGCGTCACGAGAGTGACATGATTCTCTTCCGTGCCAAAGACACCTTCGGCAACGTTATTAGCCACAATCCAGTCGCATGATTTTTTTGCCAGTTTGGCCTTTGCGTTTTCAATCAGGTTTTCCGTTTCCGCCGCAAAACCAATCACCAGAGAGGGACGGTTTTTTGGGCAGGTAGCAATAGTTTGTAAAATATCCGGGTTTTCAACGAGGCTCAGGGTAGGCGGGTTTTTATCCTGCCCCTTTTTAATTTTTTGATCGGCGGTTTTTTCAGTGCGCCAATCACTTACCGCGGCGGCGCAAACAGCGATATCAGCGGGCATAGCTTGGCCACAAGCGTTCAACATTTCCTGCGCTGTTTCAACATGAATGGTTTTAACGCCGTCGGGGTCAGGCAGGGCGACAGGGCCGGTGACAAGTGTCACGTCAGCTCCCGC
>DAOPJS010000255.1:0-2273 GCA_035399785.1 Alphaproteobacteria bacterium | reverse complement strand
GATGGTTGTGGATGAAAACGTTGCCTACCCCGTTCTTATCGGCCGTAAGAAAGTCATTGCCGAGCGTATTAAACGCCTGAGCCTGCGCCTGAAAGCCGGCGAGGATTTTGAGCTGTGCGATCCGCAGGATGATCCGCGCTATAAGGATTACTGGACCAGCTATCACGAGATTATGCAGCGCAAGGGCGTAACCCCTGCTATGGCCAAAACCATTATCCGCACCGACACCACCGCGATCGGCTCTCTCATGCTGGAAAAAGGGGAAGTAGACGCCCTTATTTGCGGAACAGTTGGCGAATACCAAGATCATCTGTTCCACATCGTTGATGTTGTCGGCTTAAAACCCGGCGTTGAAACGGCTGCGGCGCTGCGCCTGTTGATTTTGCCAAACCGCGGAACCTATTTCGTGGCGGATACGCATGTTAACCCTGATCCGTCCGTCCCGCAGATTTCGGAAATGACCTTGCTGTCTGCCGAGCGTGTACGCGGCTTCGGGATTGAGCCGAAAGTGGCGCTGCTGTCACATTCGAATTTCGGTTCCCATCGCGGCGGCAGTGCAGAGAAAATGCGCATGGCCTGCATCGATATCAAACAACGTGATCCGAAACTGGAAATCGACGGGGAGATGCACGCCGATACCGCGCTTTCTGTAAAAGTGCGCGATGACATCATGCCGAACTCCTCTTTGACGGGTGAAGCCAATCTTTTGATTATGCCGAACATGGACGCCGCCAATATTTCTTTCAACATGTTGAAGGTTCTTGGTGAAGGTATTCCCGTCGGCCCTATCCTGCTGGGCGTGAACAAGCCGGCGCATATTCTGACCTCGGCGACAACCGCACGCGGTATTTTGAACATGACCGCCGTGGCCTGTGTGGATGCGCAGAAGATGGAAATAAAACAGGAAACCAAAACAACGAAGACCAAAAAGAAAAAAGCCGCCTGATCCCCTATAACCCGAAGCTAGGAACATATAAAAATGACTCTGGACGATGACTCCGTAAAAGTTCCTGACGTAGCCGAGGCGTTTGAAGACATTGCCGATAATAACAGTGTCGGATTGAGCGATGAGGACATCCGTGAAATTACGGATGCCCTGCATGATGACACCGAAGACAGTCATATCGAACTGGTCAATGAGCTGAGCATTGCCGACACGGCAGAATTGCTTCAGAAAATCACACAGGATGACCGCAAGGCGCTGCTGGAAAACCCCAAGGTTAATATCCAGCCGGAGGTCTTTGCCTATATTGATTCTGCCCTGCGCAAGGCAACCCTGTCTGTCATGTCGCCCAAGCAAGTGGCAAAAATTATTTCCGAACTGGAAAGTGATGACGCGCTTGATTTGATTCAAAATCTGGATGAGGAATTCCAGCAGGAGATTATCCGCAAGCTCTCCGCCAAGATCCGTATCGCGATTGAAGAAGGCCTGACCTTCCCCGAAGATTCTGCCGGTCGTTTGATGCAGCGTGAATATGTCGCGGTGCCGCAATTCTGGACAGTCGGTAAAGTGATTGATTATCTGCGCGCCGCGGGCGATGATCTGCCTGATGATTTCTATGATATTATCGTGATTGATCCGCTTTATCATGTTGTCGGCGAAATTCCGCTGAACCGTATTTTACGCTCCAAGCGCTCGAAAAAAATTGAAGAGCTCACCCTCGATGATCTTCACACCATTCCCGCGGATATGGACCAGGAGGAAGTATCCTATATCTTCCGCCGTGAAGGATTAAACTCCGCCCCTGTTGTCGATGCCGACAACCGCCTCATCGGGGTGATTACCTTTGATGACATTATTGATGTTATTGATGAAGAGGCGCAGGAAGACATCCTGAAACTGGCCGGGGTGGAAGGCGGCGACCTTTACCGCGCCGTGCTGTCAACAACGGGCAGCCGTTTCCGCTGGTTATTCATTAACTTAATTACCGCGATTGCTGCCTCCATCGTCATTTCGTTTTTTGATGCCACGATTGAGCAGGTGGTGGCGCTTGCCGTATTGATGCCGATCGTCGCCAGTATGGGCGGCAATGCAGGAACGCAGGCGCTGACTGTTGCCGTGCGCGCTTTGGCCACCAAAGAACTCTCCAGTACCAACATGATGCGCGTCATCGGGAAGGAAACACTGGTCGGCACTTTAAACGGTATGGGCTTTGCCATTATTATGGGCTTGATTGCCGCTTTCTGGTTTCAAAACGTCATGCTCGGTGTTGTTATTGCCGTGGCGATGATTATCAACCTTGTCTTTGCAGGGCTTTGCGGCGCAGGAATTC
>DAOPJS010000254.1:0-2311 GCA_035399785.1 Alphaproteobacteria bacterium | reverse complement strand
CGGCGACCCTAAGAGCGATTGCAGGTAAAAAACATTTTGATGTCCGCTTTAACGCGCAGGAGCGCATAGACCGTCCGACCAACCCGCAGGATGACGGCACATCCCTGCCCCTGCCCGATCAGGAAATGAGTGCGACAACACAAACCCTGACACGTGGCGCGGCGGATGCCAAAGCCCTGCGTCTGCAACATCATCAGAGCAAAATTCACCAACAAAATGCCCCGATGGATCTCACCGCGCGCGCCGTGTTCGATGCGTTAGAACAAGCACGATGTGAAGCCATCGGCGCCAATCAAATGCCGGGAGTTAAAGAAAATCTGAATAAAACCCTTGGGGAGAAATGTGAGCGACTGGGCTATAGCCGTCTGCAACAACGCGAAGACAGCAATATTGCCGACGCCATCCACACCTATGCCCGTGTAAAACTGACGGGGGAAACACCGCCCGAAAGCGCAAACACCCTTTTAAAAAAATGGTCCCCGTGGATTGAAGAAAAATTAGGCGAGCAAACTTTTGAAAATTTAAAACCGCTTCTGAAAGACCAAGGCGCCTATGCCCGCTTAGCGCGTGATCTTATGGCGGCTATGGATCTGATCGCAGGAACAAGTGATGACAATGCCGCGCCGATTGACAAACCGCCCGAGGGCGACGGGGCGCCGCCCGAAGAAAATGACGAAAGTCAGGAAGAAGGCAGCGCGCAGGAACAAGACGGTTCCCAAGCCGTTGACGCAACGCAGGATAATGAATCACAAGGCTCCGCCGATGACAGCGATATGCAGGAAATCGGACAGGAAGAAATCGCCGGCGACAGCGATGATGATCATGGCGGCAACCCCGATATGCGCCGCCCGGAAAGTTTGGCCGGCGACCCGCATGGCCGCTACCGGATTTACACCCGAGAATTCGATGAAATTATTCCCGCCGAAGATCTAGCCGATGATGAGGAGCTTACCCGTCTTCGTCATCTTCTGGACCAACAACTGAAAAACCAGCAAGGGATTGTCAGCAAGCTGGCCAACCGCCTGCAACGTAAATTAATGGCGCAGCAACAGCGCAGTTGGCAATTCGATCTGGAAGAAGGTGTTCTGGACGGCGCGAAGCTGACCCGTATTATTACGGGCTCTAATGTGCCGCGGGCATTTAAGTGCGAAAAGGAAACAGACTTTCGGGATACGGTCGTAACCTTGTTGATTGATAATTCCGGTTCTATGCGTGGCCGCCCGATTGCCATTGCCGCCCTCTGCGCGGATATCCTCTCCCGCACGTTGGAGCGTTGCGGCGTCAAAGTTGAAATCCTCGGCTTTACCACCCGCGCCTGGAAAGGCGGCAAGTCCCGCGACAAGTGGATTGAAAACGGACGCCCCGCCCATCCCGGACGGCTGAACGATTTGCGTCATATTGTTTACAAAAACGCCGATGCGCCCCTACGCCGCGCCCGCAAAAATTTGGGTCTGATGTTGAAAGAGGGAATCCTCAAGGAAAATATTGATGGTGAGGCCTTGGTGTGGGCGCATAACCGCCTGTCCCGCCGCCCTGAACAGCGCAAAATCCTGATGGTTATTTCGGATGGTGCGCCCGTTGATGATTCCACCTTATCGGTCAACCCTGCCAACGTTTTAGAGCTGGATCTGCGTCATGTCATTGACTGGATCGAGCATCTGAAACAAGTTGAGCTGACCGCTATCGGTATTGGCCATGATGTTACCAGATATTACAGCCGCGCCATGACTATTCAGGATGCCGAGGAACTGGCCAATGCTCTTGTCAGCCGCTTGGAAGGATTGTTTCAAATACGGTAATTATTGTTTTGAGGTAATACGGACAACATTATCCGCAAATGTTTCGTTCCTTAAATTCGTCGCATCATTGGCCGGCAATATATCCCCGCGGTGACGCTGCGGCGGTGGCGGCGGTGTTACCATAGCAGAAGCCGATACCATTCTTGACATAATATCCATCATACTTGAGAAAGATTTGTCCAGATTGGACAGCATGTCTTTAATCAACCCTGCCTGATCTTTATTTGTCATTTGTTGCTGGCGTTGGAACTCCAACTGCTGACGCTGAAATTCCAGTTGCTGGCGCATCAATTCATACATCGGCGAATAATATCCCTGTGCAGAATTATGCATTGTATTAAGCGGCGGCGAACCGGAAGAAAAATGAGGAATTGCAGGCATGAGATTATGCATCGACATCAACGCCCCAGTTGTGTCGGATATCATGTAATTTGCCGAATATCTGGCAAAATCACGCATCAAATAACCTTTACCAAAGCTGGCAAGGCCAAAGGCACCCTCTATACGCATTT
>DAOPJS010000253.1:0-2314 GCA_035399785.1 Alphaproteobacteria bacterium | reverse complement strand
TTTCGACGAAGCAACCAGCTCGCTTGATTCCATATCGGAAAGTAAAATTCAAAAGGCGATTGAAAACAGCTTTACCGGACGCACGGTATTTGTTATCGCCCACCGCCTGTCGACCATCCGCAATGTTGACCGCATTTTGGTGCTGAATCACGGCCGTCTTATTGAACAGGGAAGTTTTGATGAATTACTGGCGCAAAAGGGGCATTTTGCCAAGCTGTGGGATATCCAGACCCATAAGCAGAATATTGCGCAGGAAATCCTTTAAAGTAACAAACTCATCGCCGCCTGTGCTTTTGCCATTAAACGGGTAGCGATTGGCTGTGTTTGCGGACGAGGCTCCGGCAACATGTAGCATCCCTCCTTGGGCACCCAACGCGCCTTGGGAAATTCTTTTCTTAAAGACCGGCATTCCCGTTGCAACATTTTTCCAAGTTCAATGCCGTAATCCTGATAAGGATTTCTTTTTATCAGTGTTCTGACATAGCTGACAGCGGCCAGAGCGGCAACCGGCACAGCAATAATCAGGGAAACATCCATCGGCAGCACATTGTGTTTTTCCATCAATACAGCGGCCGCAAAAGGTGTTAAACAGCTCAGCAATTCAACCGCATTGCGGCGCATGAGCGGCAACTCCGCATTATCGTTTTCGATGATCTCGTTGGAAATATGCCGTATACGGCGGTTCAAATGATTAAATCGATGATTAAGCATGGAACACAGTTTTTAACTATTTCCATATCAATACCATCTATCTCAGAATATGACTAGATTTTATTCAGCTTTTTCCTCAGCCGTTTGTTCTGCGGCGGCAGGGGCAGAATTGGCAGCAACAGGCGCTTTTTCAGCGGCTGATTTATCCGGTGCCAAAATCATGATCATTTGACGCCCTTCCATTTTCGGATGGAATTCGACTTTTGACAAATCGGCCAGATCATCACGGATACGGTCCAGCAATTTTGCCGCCAGATCCTTATGCGCCATTTCGCGGCCACGAAAACGTAACGTCACCTTCACCTTGTCTTCATTTGTCAGGAATTTGCGCGCGGCTTTCATCTTCACGCCGTAATCGTGGTCTTCGATATTCGGGCGGACCTTGATCTCTTTAACATCAACAGTTTTTTGTTTTTTGCGGGCTTCGGCCGCTTTCTTTTGTTGTTCGTATTTATATTTGCCGTAGTCCAGAATTTTACATACCGGAGGTTCGGCATTAGGGGAAACTTCAACCAGATCCAGACCAGCTTCTTCTGCGGCGGCGACGCCTTCTGAGACGCTCATCACGCCAAGCATTTCACCGTCTGCGCCGACAACACGTATTTTGGCGGCAGTAATATTATCATTAATTCGTGGCCCTTTATCTTTCGGGGGCTGTTGGAATGGTGGTCTGGCGATGACTTGTTTCTCCTTTTATTGTTAAAACCTAATACACTTTATATAATTTAGGTGAATGAAGCATTAATACGTCTGTAATCGTTGTTTTGCAAGGGATTTTGGTGAAATTTCAACCATTCAGCGTCCAAATTGAATAGTTTAAAAGACCGGCAAAAACGCTCCAGAAAAACAGCGGAACCATTAGAACAGCCGACAAGCGCACAATGTTCCATGCCTTTGCGATAAATACCGCATTTAACAAGGTTAAGGCCGCAATCCAGAAAAAACCGATGGCAAGCTGATGCGCGCCGAAGAAGATAGGGGTCCATAACCAGTTCATGGCGGTGTAGACAATAAATATCAGCTTAAGGGAACGTGCCGCGCCGCTTTGCCACAAATGCCACCCTGCCGTGGCCACCATGATATAAAGCGCGGTCCAGACGATGGGAAAGACCCAATTCGGCGGATTAAAAGAGGGTTTTTCCAGCGCCGCATACCATGAGGGAATATTGCCCTGCGTAATAAGACCAAGGCCGTAAGAAACGCCGAGATAACCGATAATCCAGATTGCCAGTTGTAAATAGCGCGGCATGATTAATAGGGAACTTCTGCTTCTTTCACCAGATCGGCAATCGCCTGATCCAGCGAAACAACATTTTGTGCCTGTGACCCTAGGCGGCGAATGGCAATGGTTTTTTCTTCGGCCTCACGAGCGCCGACAACAAATAAGGCGGGCACCTTGGCCAACGAATGTTCACGCACCTTGTAATTAATTTTTTCATTACGGATATCTAGTTCGGCGCGGATGCCGTTTGCCTTCAACTGCTCACAAACTTTTTCGGCATAGGCATTGGCATCACCCGTGACACTGGCCACCACGCATTGTACGGGGGTCAGCCAAAGCGGCAACTTACCCGCATAACTTTCAATCATGATACCGATAAAA
>DAOPJS010000252.1:0-2348 GCA_035399785.1 Alphaproteobacteria bacterium | reverse complement strand
GCCATAGCGCTGTACTTAGGCATGATGTTTTTGTCTTTCATCAGGATTTCCAGCGCGGCAAAAAAGAATTTCGGGAATTTTTCCGAACCGCCGTTACATATTCTTAATAATGTATCGGCAATTTTGGGGTTGGAAAAACGTTCGATCAAAATGTCTTTGTATTCCTCGACGTTAATGCCCGGAACGGGATCAAGTGTCGGTGTCATCTCATCCATGACATGGCGCATAAATATTTTCATGTCCGCATCTTGTGCAACCTCATGCACATATCTGTGGCCAAAAAGATATCCCAGATAACACAACGCAGAGTGATTGGCATTTAACAATCTGATTTTCATCTTTTCGTAGGCGGCAACGTTTTCTACAAACTGCACGCCGACCTCCTCCAAGGGCGGACGTCCTGCTGCAAATTTATCTTCAATCACCCATTGAATGAAGGGCTCACAACGCACAGGGCAGTGATCTTCCAATCGACATTGATCTGACAGAAATGCAACGTCATCAGGATTAAAAACAGGAGTAATGCGATCCACCATACTATTGGGAAAATTAATATTTTCGGCAATCCATCCCTTGATTTCCGGAGCAATCATATCAGCAATCTGCCCGACAATTTTTTCCAGTACATGGCCGTTTTCCTGTAAGTTATCACAGCTCAGTAAGGTTAATTTTTGTCCACCGGTTTGTTGCCTTTGCTGAAGACCTTTAACAATCAGGAATAATGCTGTTTTAGGTTTGTCAGGATTAACCAGATCATTTTTGACATCAGGATGTGTTTTATCCAGATTGCCGTTGGCATCAAAATAATAACCCCATTCTGTAATTGTTAGGGAAACAATTTTAATATCGTTATCAGCAATTTTATTGATGACGCTTTGTGGATTTTCGGGTGCAAAACAACCATCAATGATGGAGCCGATAATTTGTGGCTCGATGCCGTTTTGCGACATGGTTAAAACAGAATAAAGATAGTCTTGCTCGCTAAGATTTGTATATAACTGTTTGTCATTTGGCATCGCGCTGACGCCGTAAATACCCCAATCGGTAACATCGTTATTTTGACCAAAAAGTTTGTCCAGATATACTGCCTGATGCGATCTGTGAAAACCTCCGACGCTGATATGCAGGATCCCTGTTTTGATTGTATTGCGATCATAGGCAGGTGTTTTTACCTTATCACTGATAGCTGGTAAATTTGCCTGTGACAGCTTGATATTTCCTGCCTGTGCCTTATCGGAAACTTGCTGGGCGGTATTGGACATGACTATATTCTCCCTTTTGGGTTAACTGACATGCGGGACGGGCTGTGCTCCGACTTCGCGCGCCTTATTGTAGTCAGCCAAAACGCTTCGTAAATCATTATTATCGATTTGCCTCATATAATATGCCATGGCCCTCGCAAAATCTTCGTTTGCAGCAAAAGGTTTCCAGAAGTCATGACGATTCAGGACAATTTTAACTCCTTCCACGGCACTTTGATAATTGTCGGCGGCCGTAGCGGCAGCCTTAATATCAACGGCGGCAGAGCGTACTTTTTCCAGATTCGGATCATTCATATTAATGGGCCGACCATGTTCATTTAAACCACCGGAAGCCGAAAAAACCCATGTTGCCGCTGTCAGAACAAGTCCTTCATAGGGAAGATTATGTTCTATCGCCTGCTCAATCCCTGAGAAAATATATTTTGGAATTTTGCGCTGGCCTTCTCCGCCGACGCGTGTGACCTGATCCTGCAAAATAATATTACCGAAACGTGCAATAACCTCATCAATATAGGTATCAACGTTATCTTTTGTTGCTTCGGGTAAGGCTTGCTTTACTTCACTTGCCAGTAAGGTTTTAAAGAATGTTTTGACTTCGGGAACTTCAATGGCTTTATCGATGGTGTCAATCGGCTGTCCGTCTGTCTGGCCGATACGCTGTGCCAATGTGGCAACAACGGTGTGGCCGCGATTCAGCAGGCGGAATTTGCGTTCAAAGAAAGCCTTCGGGTCGTGAGTAATGATAACGCCGACTTTTTCTAATGCCGGTAGTTTTTTTATATGATTGTCTCCAATTGCCAACTCACGCGGTACTTCGGTCCCGATAACGGGAAAGGCATCGCCGAATTTTTTACCCGCGGCATCGGCAAAGTCTGTTGTTGCTTTAGGGGTAATGCGGTCGACAGCAGTATTGGGAAAAGAAATATTTGTATCTATCCAGTTGGCAAGCGCCGGGTCAACTTCCCGCGCCATTTCTTTTACAAGCGCATTAGTAATACTGCCGTTTCCTTCCAGATTATCCAGTGCCAAAACGGTAACACCGCCGCTGCCATTACGCATTCTTTCACGCATTCCCGCAACAAGAAG
>DAOPJS010000251.1:0-2350 GCA_035399785.1 Alphaproteobacteria bacterium | reverse complement strand
ATTTTTTTGCGTCGCCCGATGCAATTAAATCCAAAATACCAACTTTGGATTCCCCGACAACGCCGCCGTTATCAAAAAGTGGATTCACAACCGACGGCAGTGTGATTCCGCCATACCGCACAGAAAGCCACGCCATGTAAAAAGCAAGAGGTGTATAAAATTTCCACCCCGGCCAGAATTCAAAATAGGAAATGGGCGGTGCCTGCGTATCCATTGGGGGCATCCCTTCATGTGGGATACGCTGTGTTCGCAGAATATAATCAGGATCATTGAAACGGTTATCTATGATTTCTTTTTTGACAGCCGTCATTTTACCTGTTCCTTTTTATATATGCCCTGAAGTATGCGCGGGACAAAAACAACCAAGAAAATCATAACTATAGCCAATGGCAATCTAAAAACTTCCAGTTTGTCGACGAAAACTTCTCCTATTGTAAAAATGGCAATAAACAAAAGCGACGTCCATAAGACACTTGCAATAAAAACCGTTGCCACAAATTTAATGAAAGAAAGTCTGAAAAACCCCATCGCCGTATAGGTCGGCAGACGCGCCCCCGGAATAAAGCGCGCGGCTAGAACGGCCAGTATTTCCCGTCTGTCGAGCCAGTCATGCACCAGCACAACCTTTTTGCGTTCCAGTATCTTTTCTGCCCAGCGAAATTTTGAGGCACCGAAGCCAAGGCCATATAACCCCAAATCGCCCAAAATAATTCCTGCCAATAATGAGATATAGGCCATTTCAGGCATAACATGTCCGTATGATGATAAAAGTGCCGCAGAAACTGTCGCTACATCTTCCAGAACAAAGGTAAAAAGAAAAATATATAGACAGATTATCCAGGGACGATCATGAAAAACCTCGCCCAGTTGCATAAAATCAAGTTCGTTCATGATGAATTAGTAGCTTATTATTTTTCCGCCCTTAAGCTCCAGGATACGGTCCATCCGCTCGGCAATCTGCATGTTATGTGTAGCGATGACCGCCCCAATGCCGCATTCACGCACCAGATCAATCAACAGTTCAAAGACTGTTTCGGAGGTTTCTGGGTCAAGGTTACCTGTGGGTTCATCCGCCAGCAATAATTTTGGATCATTAGCCAAAGCGCGGGCAATCGCCACGCGTTGTTGCTCCCCCCCTGATAATCTGGCCGGACGATGGTCAAAACGATGATCCATTTTAAGAGAAGTAAGCAGGGATTTAGCTTTTTCCTCCGCTTCTTTTCGTTTCACCCCTGCCACCATTTGCGGGATGACCACGTTTTCCAGAGCGGTAAATTCAGGCAGAAGATAATGAAACTGATACACAAAGCCGATAAACTTACGGCGCATCATCGTGCGTTCTTTATCGTTCATATTGGCGACACTCTGATCGTTTATAATCAGGTCACCGCTTGTAGCCTTATCCAAAAGCCCCACGGTTTGTAAAAATGTTGATTTTCCCGAACCGCTGGGACCGACAAGAGCGACAATCTCTCCCGACTTAATCTCCAGATCCACATTATGCAGAATGGTCAGGCTTTCTCCGGCCTGATGATATATGCGCGTCAGCTGCTGCGTTTTCAGAATAACATTACTCATATCTCAACGCCTCCACAGGGTCGAGGCGGGAAGCACGCCAAGCCGGATAGAGTGTAGCGGCAATAGATAAAAAGAAAGCCATGCTGACAACAATGATAATATCATGCCAATCCAAAATCGCGGGAAGTTGTGACAGGAAGTAAATCTCGCTGGAGAAAAGCTCTGTCCCCGTTAATCCCTGTAAAAATTGGCGGATGGATTCAATGTTCATGGCGAAGGCTACGCCGATGATGGCGCCGACAATTGTACCTCCGAAGCCGATACTGGCGCCTGTCAGCGTAAAAATTTTCAACATATTCGATTGTGTTGCTCCCATTGTACGCAAGATAGCAATATCCTTGCCTTTATCCTTCACCAGCATAATCATGGAGGAAATAATATTAAAGGCGGCAACTACAATAATCAGCGTCAGGATCAGGAACATGACATTGCGCTCTACATCAAGCGCATTCAGAAAGGAACTATTGGATTGACGCCAGTCATAGATCCCCGCCGCATTGCCGATTGCCAACTTCAGATCAGGTTTTATCTTCTCCGCCACATCGGCGTTGGCTGCCATGACTTCAATGGAATTTACTTTGTTCGGCAATTGAAAGAATTGCTGCGCCGACGGTAAATCCATAAAGATAAAGCCATTATTATATTCATACATGCCGACATCAAAAATCAGCCCTATATGATATGTACGCGAACGCTGAATAGTGCCGAAAGGCGATGCCTGCCCTTTGGGTGCCAGCAAGGTGATATTATCTCCTATACCCAGCCCCAGACG
>DAOPJS010000250.1:0-2356 GCA_035399785.1 Alphaproteobacteria bacterium | reverse complement strand
TTTTAAAACCTGCCTTTGTGATACACCGCCACTTTCAAAGAGGCAAATGGCCTGCGGCAGATAAGAAATTTTCTTTACCTTCTTTAAAAGCCTTAGCGTCAGATCATAATCGGCGGCGATTTTATAGGATAGACTATAACGCGCATCACCAATCAGGGCGCGGCTATAGACCATTGCCTGATGATGGGTAAACATGCCTTGAGTTATTTTGCTGTGATGGCGCGCTTTCTTCGTCACAATCTTCCCGTCGGTATTTTCCAGCGCATCGCCGTAAATAAAGTCAGAATTTTCCTGTTCAATTATTTCCTTTAAGGCTGACAGGATGTTGGTGTCTGTAAAACAATCTCCTGCATTCATAAAAATAAGATAGTGACCGTTACTGCGCTCTATCCCCTTGTTCATTGCGTCATAAATGCCACTGTCTTTTTCGCTGATATGACTTGCCTGTACGCTTTTCAGATATTCGGCGGTACCGTCATTTGATCCGCCGTCGATAACAATCCATTCATAATTATCATAGTCCTGATTTTTCAGGCTCTCATGCGTGCGTTTTAATCCGCCTTTATAATTAAGCGTAACCGAAATAACGCTGAAAAGGGGGTTAGTTGTTATCACCGATAGCATCAATATAAAGGCCGGAAATTGCGAGATTGGCCAAAATCTGGCTGACACGTTCGGCGCTTTCGATAAAGTTAAACGGCTGCGGGTCGCGCGGCACTATGATAGTGGAACCGGGCGGAATAAATGTGGCGTTATGGTTCCAGGCATTGACATGAAGCGGCTGGGCACTGCCGTCAGGATAGATCACAAAGGCGCGGTCTTTATCGGCGTAATATGTTGTGCCGCCTGCCTCGCGTATGTAATCCAGCGGGTCTTTCCCTTTGCGGAATTGCAGCGAAGCGGGGGAGAGGACTTCACCGGCCACCCGCACGGTCATCGGCCGTTTGGGGATGTAGATTTTATCGCCTTCTTCCAGCAGGATATCCTGATCGGGATCGGCGCTTAAGGAAGCGGGGTCAGCCTCCACTGTAATACGGCCAACGGTCTGGGCATTTTTCAATTGGGCAATAAGGCTTTGGGTTGCACTGACCTGCGTCATATCGGGTTTCTTCTCGTCATCGGCCTGTTGCAGGCTGGCGGCCAGCTTCATTTCCAAATCTTGAGCCTGCGCCTGATAACGGCTTTGTTCACGCTTGCGTTCTGTGGCGCGGCTGAAGATGGCGCCATCGGGATAGGATTGGTCGGTTAATCCGCCGGCGCGTTCAATCAGCTTTGAGAGCGTATCTCCCGGCATTAAGTCATAGCGGCCGGGATGATTTACTTCACCGATCAGCATGACGCTGTGATCGGCAATTTTATGAAACTTCTGATTGACGCGGACCGTGTCGCCGGCACTGACGGTAATGGTCGCGGGATCTTCGGTTTCGATGTTGATGATGCGGCGGCCATTGTCACGGGAACTTAATTCAATACTCTCTTTATTGGCCTCAAGGGCGACGCCGCCTGCCACCGCCAATAGTGTTTTTAACGTTGTACCGTTTGTCACGGGATAGGCACCTTCCTGCCTGACGGAACCGCGCACAAAAGCCGCCCGCTCTGATAGGAAGGCTGATAAAACGCTGTCATGAATTTCATTTTTATCCGTGCTGGCCGATACTTTGTGCAGCATCGAATTTTCTTTTTTGTTTTCAAGGTTTCTGATTTGCTGCATGGAAAACAGGCGGACTTTATCACCTTCCTGCAATGTATCATCATATTGTTTGTGCAATACCTGATAGGGAGAAAAGGCGATGTATTTCTTCGTCAGTAATTCAGGGTCATAACGTTCAATTACCGCCATCAATGGATAGATGTCATTCCCCAATACTTTTTCATCGGTAATTAATCCTGATAATGTTTTTGATTTTTTTAAATCATGCGGCCCGGGTTGGCGCGTGTTGCCTTCCAGTGTGACTTCCTGTGCGCGTTTTTGTTCGCTTTGCGCCACCATCAAAATAGATCCGTCACCGAATAACCGCTCTTCGGGTTTTGTGACGTCCTCAACGGTTTCTTTGCCATCGGCTGTATATTCCAGCTTCATATAACGGTTTTGGCCGGGGGTCAGGACGCCGCCGCCAAGGCCTAAAGCCTGATGCAGGCTGATTTTCTCGCCGCGGCGTATCTCGTAAATGGCGGGGCGTTTGACACTACCCGATACGGCCAATGTCGGGCCGACAGGCGGCACAATAATGCGGTCGCCGTCTTGTAATAATTTATCTGCGCCGCCGCCATTGGCCATCAAAAGTTGGTATAAATCAACAAAATAGCTTTTGCCGTGACGTACCAGTTTGATGGTACGTAGGGAACCTGATTTTTT
>DAOPJS010000249.1:0-2409 GCA_035399785.1 Alphaproteobacteria bacterium | reverse complement strand
GCGAAGGACCGTATCCTTGATATTCAGGAAGTCACCAGTCCGAAAGGTATCAAGGCATGGCTGGTTGAAGACAAAGACCTCCCTATTATCTCGCTACAATTCTCATTTAAAGGAGCCGGTGCGGTCAACAACAGCCCAGAGAAACAAGGATTGTCACGCTTATTATCCAATACGATGGATGAGGGAGCCGGTGATCTGACCTCACAAGAGTTCCAGAAAGTAATGAGTGATAATTCCATCTCTCTGTCTTTCGGATCGGGGCGTGATGATTTCGGCGGCCGTGTTGAAACCCTATCGCGCAACAAAGAAAAAGCATTTGAGCTTTTGACCCTCGCCCTGACAAAGCCGCGTTTTGATGAAGAACCGCTGCAAAGAATGAAGCTGGCCAATATTACCCGTATCCGTTCGTCTATGGGCGATCCTGACTGGATTGAGGCACGCCTGTTTAATGATCTGGCCTATGAGGGACATCCTTACGCCCTCAACAGCGGCGGCACAATCAGCACACTGGAATCAATTACAGCTGAGGATTTAAGACAATTTAAAAAGGATTTCCTGACAAAAGACCGCCTTGTGGTCAGTGCGGCAGGCGATATCAGCCCGAAAGAACTGGCAAAAGTGCTGGATCAAATCTTTGGTGACTTACCGGCGACAGGAAAGCAGAATGCGATAAAAGATATTGCCCTACAAAATACAGGGAAAACCTTTTTGTATAAAAAAGATATCCCGCAAACACTTATATCAGTAGCCCTGCCCTCCTTTGACCGCCAAGATCCTGATTATTATGCCTTGATGGTTATGAATCACATATACGGCGCCAGTGGTTTTGGCTCACGCCTCATGGAAGAAGCCAGAGAAAAACGCGGCCTTACCTATGGCATTTATTCAGGCATGGCCGTGCAGGATTACATCAGCACTTTCAGCGTATCGACATCAACTAAGAACGCGACAGCCAAGGAAATTTTGCAGATCATTAAAGATGAAATGGCTGTAATGAAAAAAGAGCCCGTAAGCGAGCAAGAGTTAATTGATGCCAAGGCCTATATCATTGGCTCAATGCCGCTCTCCCTCACTTCTACAAGCAGTATTGCCGACATTGCCCTTGATTTACAACTTAAAGGCAGATCCATCACCTATCTGGATGACTTTCCTGAAAAAATACAAGCCGTTACAGCGGAAGATATCAAGCGTGTATCGGCGCGCATTCTTAATCCTGAAACCATGTTAACGGTTATGGTCGGAAGCCCGGAAGGCATTAAAAATGCCGTTATAAAAAGCACTTTGAATAATGTCGAATAATCCTACCAAAATAAAATCTTGGCGTGCTCTGGAAACGCTTTCCCGACAAGCAAAAAAGCGCAGCATAAAAAGTCTGTTTGAAGATGACCCGAAAAGATTTGAGAATTTTTCTGCTGGTATTGACGGCATTTTTTTTGACTATTCGAAACAGAATATAAACGCCGAAACACTCGACTTATTGATTGACATCGCCAAAAGCCAAAAGCTGGAAGACAAGCGAACGGCTATGTTTGCAGGAGAAAAAATTAATAAATCGGAAAATCGCGCGGTTCTTCATACGGCGTTACGCCGCCCCGAAACAGATGAAGTTCTTGTTGATGGAAAAAATATTATTTCTGACATACATGACGTTTTAGGAAAGATGAAAGATTTTTCCGATCAAGTCAGAAAAGGGGAATATAAGGGCGCAACAGGTAAACAAATAAAACATATTATTTCCATCGGTATCGGCGGATCGGATATGGGTCCCCGATTGGTTTGTCATGCCTTGGGTAGCGGGAGCAGTGATATCACCGTTGATTTTGTCTCCAATATCGACGCGGATGATTTACTTACGGTTCTAAAAAAGTCGGATCCTGAAAAAACATTGTTTTTGGTTGTTTCAAAGAGTTTTAAAACGCAGGATACGCTTGTTAATGCGACGACCGCAAAAGAATGGCTGAGTGCAAAACTGCCAAAAGCAGCCGATATCGGCCGGCATTTTATTGCTATCTCGGCAAATGAGAAAGCCGCCCAAGAATTTGGCCTCTCAAAAGAAAACTTTTATCCGATATGGAACTGGGTGAACGGACGTTTTAGTGTCTGGAGCGCTGTGGGTTTGCCTATTTGTCTGAAATACGGTTTTGAAACATTCCGTCAACTTCTCGATGGTGGCTATCTAGTTGATTGCCACTTCACTGAACAGGGTTTAGAAAAGAACATTCCTGTTCTTATGGCGCTTATTTCCGTCTGGAATCGCAATTTTTTAGATATTAAAGCGCAGGCAATTTTACCGTATAGCCAGAAATTAAATTGTCTGCCTGCCTATCTTCGACAACAGGATATGGAATCAAACGGCAAAACGGTTAATTCAGACGGTGAGTTTATATCCTGTTGTCGAAGATAGGCAGG
>DAOPJS010000248.1:0-2444 GCA_035399785.1 Alphaproteobacteria bacterium | reverse complement strand
GGGCGGTTTCAACATCGCGTAAATTATCAATACTTTGTTGATCAGAGTGGATCAGATCATAGTTTTGCATCAGATAAATGGCGCCGGTTACCAGAAAACCGATCGCCAATGTTAAAATGGCTATACCGATCAAACTTGATCCGTTTTCGGCCGACAGATGTCTGTTGGGTGAAACCCCTTTAATTTTTGCCATTTTTTGCCCCATTTAAAAATTTAATAAAATTCTAACTACTTATAGAGTAGCATATCATATGTTACTAAATTATTAAAAAAACGCCATACTGTGTTAGGATGCATTTTACAGACGTTTCAAAACCATCAGGTCAGAATTATGGATAACCCATTGAGAATGAATAATAAAAAATATTGCCCTAAAACAAATTCAGGCCGTGAAAACGGGTTTACTCTGTTGGAAATGGCGATTGTTATCCTGATCAGCGGGGTACTTTTATCCTTCATGGGATCGGCATTATTGGCTTACATGAAAAAAAGCTATATCACCAAAACCCACTTTAGGATCGAGAAAATTCAAGAAGCGCTGGCCCAATATCTTAGCGTTAATGGGCGTTATCCTTGTGCAGCCGCCCGTACTTTAGGGCCTGAAGATGCTAATTTCGGCCGTGAAGTGACAACGACCTGTAATGCGGGGACGATTGCCGGCACAGCTCGTAACGGTGGTGTGCGTATTGGTGCCGTGCCGACACGCAGCTTAAATTTACCTGATGATTTTATTGCCGATGCCTGGGGGCATAAATTTACCTATGCAGTTACGGAAACACTTGCGACTCCCGCACTTTACAGCCCTGATGGGGGAAGAATTACAATCAGAGACGGAGCGGGTCTTTCACTTGTTACCCCTCCGGATACCGCCCATTATGTTGTGGTGAGCCATGGCGCAACGGGTGATGGCAGTTTTCCTGTCGGAAACTCTGCCGTTCCTTCGGTTGCCTGTCCTGCTGTGGGGCAAACGCTTGATCGTGAAAACTGTAATGATGATGATACTTTTATCGCAACGCTGGTTAATTCGGATGCGGCGGCGGCAAATTTCTTTGATGACTATGCTGCATTTAAAGGGCAAACAGCGCCTGTTTTTGTTATTCCGCAAGGTGCTGTTTTTGCCTTCAATTTGTCAGACTGTCCACCGGGAGGCTGGAGTGAGGTTGTTGCAGCTCAAGGAAGGTTTATTGTCGGGGCTCAAGCGGCCCCCAGACCTGCTACAAGATATCAAATTCCTATCAGTAACCCGATTGAAACCGCGGATATGGATATGACTTTGGGATCTGCACAAGACGGTGATGCACCTGCGGTCATTCCGCCTTATGTTGCCTTGCTTTATTGCCAAAAAGATTAATCGATGATGTATAAGCAATCAGACATAATGACTTCAATAGGAAGTGATGTACGCCGCGCAGAGGCAGGCTTTACCTTGCTTGAAATGGCTGTGATTGTCGTTTTGGGTGGTATTCTACTGTCTTTTCTGGGTGCGGCTCTTTTGACTTTTTTACAAGAAAACCGCATCAACACAACCGAATACAGGTTAGCCAAAATCGAAGAAGCGATGTCTTATTACTTAAGCGCCAATGGCCGTTATCCCTGCGCCGCATCGCAAACTATAGGACCTGAAAACAGCGTTTTCGGCAGGGAGGTTACTTCCACCTGTAATGTTGGTAGTTTTGCCGGTACAACCAGAAGATCGGGGGTTCGGATCGGCGCCGTTCCAACAAGAAATCTGAATTTGGGTGATGAATTTGCCGAGGATGCTTGGGGTAAAAAATTCAAATATGCCGTTACCGAAATTTTGGCTACCAACCAACTATACCGTTCTGATGCCGGGGCGATCACAATCCGTGATGATTCAGATACCGATGTAACAACATCAGCCCACTATATTGTAGTTAGTTTCGGCGCAACAGGTGAGGGCGGATATCCTTTCGGTGCCGCGGCCAATCCTGTGATACCTTGTCCGCTCGCAACATTGGAGACAAGAAACTGCGATGACGCAGATGCCATTTTCCGCGCTACCTTGGTTAACCCTGATAACAACCCTGCTGATTTCTTTGATGATTATGTTCTTTATAAAGGAAGTTCAGCGCCGATAGATATTCCCGCAGGTGCCGTTTTGCCATTTAACAGCGCCTCATGTCCTGATGGCTGGACAAGATATACAAGGGGCGAGGGGAAATATATTGTTGGTGCGCGCGCAACGCCTTTGCAACTTGACCAGTATATTGTGCGTTATGCGACAAGCGGTCCTGCAACAACAACGCTCAATTTGACGGTCGGCACTACCGGCGAAGATTCCGACGCTCTTATTCCGTCGTATCTGGCACTGACATATTGTGAAAGATTGCCCTTGTAGAGCGATTTAGACAATCAGTGTTCCGTCCAGTTCCATGATATCAATATTCAAAAAGATGGCGCAGGGGATCTTATTAATGCCGACC
>DAOPJS010000247.1:0-2468 GCA_035399785.1 Alphaproteobacteria bacterium | reverse complement strand
CCCTCTCCGGTTTTGAACATGTCTTCTTTGGCTTTTAACTGGCGGACGATTTTGGTGTTCGCGTTAAAGTCGCTTGGCACGGTTGTTAAAACCTTACCAACCTTTTGCAATGTTTTTTCATCAACGGCGGTATCGCCGCGGCGATCGCCATCGGGCGCAACTTTAAATCCGCTCCACGCCCCTTCCAGATAGTCTGCCTTGTTCGGTTTGAAGTTTTCGGACGCCTCGAAAGCCTCTTCCAGATATTTGTTGAATTCATCAACGATCTGCTGCGCTTCTTCTTTTGTCATGACGTTTTCAGAAATCAAACGCTCAGCGTAAAGCTCACAAGTTGTTTTCTGGGTTTTGATCTGCTTGTACATCAATGGCTGAGTAAAGGCGGGTTCATCCCCTTCGTTGTGACCGAAACGGCGGTAACAGAACATATCGATAACGACATCTTTTTTGAATTTCTGGCGAAATTCAGTAGCGATACGCGCGACATGCACCACAGCCTCAGGATCATCGCCGTTCACATGGAAAATCGGCGCGGCCAGCATTTTTGCCACGTCCGTACAGTACGGGCCGGAGCGGCTGAATTTCGGGCGGGTGGTAAAACCGATCTGGTTGTTGATCACAATATGCATCGTGCCGCCTACGCGGTATCCCGGCAGATCGGAAATCATCAATGTTTCGGCGACAACGCCCTGCCCTGCAAAGGCGGCGTCCCCGTGCAGCAACATCGGCATCACGGTCTCACCGGATTTTTCATTGGCCATGGTTTGTTTGGCGCGCACTTTCCCGATAACAACAGGATTGACGAATTCAAGGTGCGACGGGTTGGCCGTCAAAGACAGGTGAATATTATTACCGTCAAAGTCACGGTCGCTGGATGTGCCCATATGGTATTTCACATCGCCGGAGCCTTGCACTTCATCAGGTTTGGCAGATACACCCTGAAACTCGGAAAACATAGCGGTAAAGGATTTACCCATGACGTTGGTCAAAACGTTCAAACGGCCACGGTGCGCCATCCCGACAGCGATTTCCTTCAATCCCAATTGGCCGCCGCGTTTCATGATCTGTTCAATACACGGAATTAAAGCTTCGCCGCCATCCAGACCAAAACGTTTGGTCCCCGGATATTTTACATGCAGGAATTTTTCAAATCCTTCGGCGGCAACCAGACGCTGATAAATCGCGCGTTTACCGTTAATGGTGAATTCGGTTTTATTGTGCGGTTCCTCAATACGTTCCTGTACCCAGCTTTTTTCTTCCGGATCGGTCAGGTGCATGAATTCCACACCGATTTTACCGCAATAGGTTTCTTTCAAAATCTTGACGATTTCATTTAAGGTGGCGCTTTCCAGCCCCAGCACACCGTCAATAAAAATCGGGCGGTCATAATCGGATGCTTCGAAACCGTAATGAGCGGGATCAAGCTCAGGGTGGTATTTTTCCTCACGCAGGCCCAGCGGATCCAGATCACAAACAAGGTGACCACGGGCCCGATAGGCGCGGATCAACATAATAGCGCGAATGGAATCCAGCGTTGCCTGACGGACATCACTTGATGCCATCGGCGCCGCGTGGCCGTTACCGCTGGTGACAACCGGATCGGTTTGAACAAGATTTTCACCGCCGTGCTGGGCAAAACCGTTGCCGTCTTTGCGGTTTTCTTCCGGTGTCCAACTGGCGCCATGCAGTTCGCGCAAAATGGAGACTTCCGTATCACTCAGATCGCTGAAGAATCTTTTCCAGCTGGGGTCAACACTGCCCGGATTACGGTTATACTGGGCGTAAAGATGGGCGATATATTCCGCATTGGCACCCGTTAGGAACGATAGATTTTCAGACATAGATTCTCCATAAGAAAAAGGCCATGAATTCGCGCTCATTGGCCATAAAAACAGTGTTTTTTAAGACGTTACCCTTTTAATACAGCGCGCAGTTTTTTCAAGGCTGTTTTTTCGGCCATACTCATATTTTCAGGGGCTTTTTTCAATCGCGGACCGACGACAAAACTGCCCAGCCAACTGAAAAAGTTATTCACATGCATCTCATTATCGGGATCGACATGCTCCCCGAAGGCCTGCGCCACGGCCATGGCGATATTCCAGACCGCCTGTTTATATTGCGACATTTCCTTTTTTGACAGGCTTCGCCCGCAGATTTCCAGGGCTTTGGCCAGATCCTGCAATACCTGTTTTTCCTCCCCCGCTTGTTCCCATGATCTCCAGTGGTTCTTGGCGGTTTCGACTTGATACATAATCTCGGCGGCGAAAGGCATTTTACGGTGCGCCTTAGCCATTCTGGAAATAGCCAGTTCCAGCACTTTGCGCTCTTGCTTGTCATCCCTGCCTGTTTTTTCGTTATCGTCGCAGTTGGATATCCAGATCCCCACCCGATATGGCAGGGAGACGATCAAAGCGCGTTCTTCGGAGGAAAAGTCGGATAATTTTGTCATGGCATATTTATGCCATGATCCC
>DAOPJS010000246.1:0-2518 GCA_035399785.1 Alphaproteobacteria bacterium | reverse complement strand
TGATTTCCTGACTTTCTTATGTATAAAGAACACATCTAACCAAGGGAAGTGTTATGCGTATAAGTGTTCTGGGGATTGGCTATGTCGGTGCCGTCACGTCGGCCTGTTTATGTGATAGCGGACATGAGGTGATTGCCGTTGATAAAGACGCCGTAAAGGTAAAATGCTTACAAAACGGCCAATCACCGATTATCGAAAAAGATCTGGATACACTGATTGCCAAATACACTGCCGCCGAAACTCTCAACGCCACATCAGATATAAAGGAAGCCATTGAAAATTCCGATATCTCCCTAATTTGTGTGGGCACCCCTTCCCGCCCTGACGGATCATTGGATTTACGCTATGTTGAAAATGTCTGTAAAGAAATCGGTGATATCCTAAAGACAAAAGACACTTATCATACTGTGGTTTTACGCTCCACCATGATACCGGGCAGCGCGATGGATTTATGTCTGCCGATACTGGAATCTGCCTCAGGTAAAAAAGCAGGGATTGATTTTGGCTTTGGCAATAATCCCGAATTCCTGCGCGAGGGCTCCGCCATCTTTGATTATTATAATCCGCCTAAAATTGTTGTCGGGGCAAAAGATGATGAAAGCGCCAAAGCGATTATGTCTCTTTATGAGGGGATTGACGCCCCACGTATTGTGACAGATATAAACGTCGCCGAAGGCGTAAAATATGCCGATAATGCCTGGCATGCGATGAAAGTTGGCTTTGCTAATGAAATGGGAAATATCCTGAGCGATTGCGGCGTGGATTCTCACAAGGTCATGGATATTTTCTGCATGGATACAAAATTGAATATCTCCAAAGCTTACTTAAAACCCGGCTTTGCTTTTGGCGGATCTTGTCTTCCCAAAGATGTGCGCGCCATCCGCGCCGTCGGGCAGGCCAAGGGATTAAAAACACCAATTTTTGACTCGCTTTTGACCGCAAATGATAATCAGATCAGCCGCGCTTTCGAAATGATCAAAAAATCGGGAGCCAAAACCGTCGCTATGTTAGGGCTTAGCTTTAAGGCAGGAACCGATGATTTACGCGAAAGCCCTCTGGTCACACTGGCTGACAAGCTATTAAACAGTGGTATAACCCTGAAAATATATGATCCTAATGTTTATCGCGCAGGTCAAAGTGAAGGCACCAACAGCAACTATATCAATAACATTATTGCCCATATTTCGCAGCACCTCGTAGCCGATGCAAATCAGATCAAAAACGACGTTGATCTATATGTCATTGGTAACCATGGCGAAGATTTTGCCACTATTTTGCGTTCTCTGGATAATAATCAAACACCAATACTGGACTTGGTCAGAATTGATCCTGAAATAGAAAAAAGAAACGGATATCATGGAATTTGCTGGTAATCGTAAGCCCTTCCTTCCGAGAGGACTTATCGGCTTTGGTATTTATACGCTGGCCCTGATTGCTGCGGCGCTTTGCCTTCCCCCTGTTGCTCTTACCCCGGGATCAGAACAATTCATCTTTGTTGTCGGAGGATTGGCCATCTGGCGATACAGCTGGGGCATGACGCATTTTATACGTGCCATTATCTATAAGAATTTTGTCTTCCCAAAATACAGAAAACTCGAAGAAAACTACCGCGAAGAACTTCTTCCTTCAAAAATATACCTTCTGGTCACCAGCTTTCGCATTGAAACAGATACCAGCTTAAAAGTGTTCCGCTCTGTCGTCCGTGAAGCCATTAATTGCGGCGTCGATTGTACCATCGTTCCCTCCCTTGTTGAAAAGGGCGATGAAATTATGGTGAAAGAAGTGTTTAAAAGCATGAACCCGCCGTCAAACATTACCCTGGATATTGTCCGCATTCCGGGGACGGGTAAACGCGACGGGCTGGCGCAAGGCTTTCGCGCTATCTCCCGCGACATACCGCCTTGTGACGCCGTTGTTGCCGTTATCGACGGGGATTCCGTGCTTGAACCTGACTTGATTAAACGCACGGCCACTTTCTTCAAAATGATGCCCGAAATCGGCGCGCTGACGACCGATGAAGAATGCGATGTTAAGGGTTCCGCCATTATCCGCCGCTGGCATTCCCTGCGCTTTGCCCAGCGTCAGATGTTGATGAGCTCTATGGGGTTATCCAAACGGGTTTTAACCCTGACAGGACGCATGTCAATGTTTCGTGGACAAATTATTACTGATCCTGATTTTATCGGGCGCGTGGAAAATGACTACCTGCAACATTGGCGTTTCGGTGTTTTACGTTTTTTGACGGGCGATGACAAATCCAGCTGGTATTGGGTTTTAAAAAACGGCTGGTCAATGCTTTATGTGCCGGATGTTCAGGTTCACACAGTCGAACACCCCCCTTCCCCCAATTTCTTTGTCGCAACAACCATGCTGATGAAACGCTGGTTCGGGAATATGCTCCGCACCAATGAGCGCGCACTGAATATCCCGCCGCATGTGACAGGATTTTTTACATGGTGGTGTCTGCTGGATCAACGTATCTCTATGTGGACGTCCCTCACAGGTCCCGTCTTTGTGA
>DAOPJS010000245.1:0-2522 GCA_035399785.1 Alphaproteobacteria bacterium | reverse complement strand
GCAGGTGCAGGGCCGCGCGTCTATAAAACCTATAGCTCGGATGGATTTATACTTTCCTATGATGCCTATACCTATAAATACCAAAATCCGCTGCAATTGCTGGATGGATATAACAAAACGCACGGCATTGTTTGTATTGAGCATCCGTTATTTACCAATCTGGAAGAAGACGGCTTGGATATTGATTACAGCTTTGAGGTGATTAAAGAGAAAGACTTTGATTTTAACTCCCCCAGAAAAATTTCTCTTAAGGCAACAGCGGAAAATGCGGCTCTTCCGGCTTTTCAGGACTTCCTAAAGCAAGCCAAAAAATTTCATATGGCCTAAAGAGAAGTAATAAGAGGGAGTAAAATGTCGAAGATATCTCAACATGATCGTAATTATGTCAGTTATGAATTCAGGATAGCGACAGCCAAAAATATGATTTCCTTGGGGCGCTGTTTTGCCGAGGTTATCAGGCCGCAAGCCATGAAATCAGAGAAGTTAATTACTGTAGGATTAGTGGGCCCCTTTGATATTGGTAAAACCCATTTTTCAACAGGGCTCGTTAAAAGCTTTCGTCCTGTCACCGTCGAGGTGCTTGATCAGGGAGCCTATGAGATTGAGACCAAGCGATTTGGAACAATTTACCATCTGGACTCGCTGAAAGATGGCGATGACATGGACATCATTGAAAGCGAAGAACAAGGCATTGCCATAGTAGAACATGCCAATGAAACCTTTATGGACTTTCATTACTGGGTTGAAATCGAGGCAAACGAAGATCAAAGCAGAAAAGTGACGATTGATATTCCGTTGGCAGAAGTTGATTTTGAGGGGACACAAGTCTTTTTAAACAAAGCACAAAGATTTTTCATGGCCTAAATCAATTATCCCTGTAGGATATCGGGATGGATGATGTTAAGGAACAAAAGGCCAATTACCGCGAACATGCAAGGGCGCATCGCGACCGCATCGACCGCGACCAGACGGATTTTGAAACCGTTATTGATGTCTTTTTTGATTACTTCAAACCTAGCAAAGATCAAATCATCGCGGCCTATTGGCCTGTCGGGAAAGAATTTGATTGCCGCTTCTTGCTGGATGAACTCGTTAAGCAAGGTTATCGCTGCGCTTTGCCTGTGGCCTCCAAGGAACGCCGCGCTATGAGTTTCAGGGAATGGACACATAACACCCAGCTTCATCAGGGCGTTTACAATGTTCCCGAACCTGTCGAAGGGGAAGAGGTTATTCCTGATATGGTGATTGCGCCTTTGCTGGCTTTTGATCAAAAGGGATACCGGTTGGGGCAAGGCGGCGGGCATTACGATGCCACGATTGCAGACCTTCGTACAAAAAAAGACATAATATATATCGGCATTGGCTATGCGGAGCAGGCTGTGCTATTCAAATTGCCGGCGGAGGATCACGATATCCCCCTCGATTACATGTTAACCCCGCAGGGCGTCACAGAGTTTTAGAAAAACAGGTAACTTATGAGAATTTTATTTATCGGCGATATTATGGGACGGACAGGGCGCGACGCGCTTGAAAAGCATCTGCCGACCTTAAAAGAAAAACTGAAGCCCGATGTGATTATCGTGAATGGTGAAAATGCCGCGCATGGCCTTGGTATTACCGAGCAAATCTGTAAGGATTTTTATGGCTTCGGGGTTGATGTTATTACCACAGGGAACCATGTTTGGGATCAACGTGAAATTCTGTCCTACATTGAGCGTGACCCGAAGCTACTGCGGCCGATTAATTTTCCTGCCAATACCCCCGGCAATGGCCATGTAGTCCATGAGTTAAAGGATGGACGTAAAATTATGGTCATCAACGCCATGGCGCGTTTGTTTATGGATCCGATGGAAGACCCGTTCAAAATGGTCATGGATCTGGTACAGCAACACAAAATGGGGCATCAATGCGATGCCATTTTCCTCGATTTTCATGGGGAGGCCACTTCCGAAAAAATGGCGATTGCCCATTATCTTGACGGTAAAGTCAGCGGTGTTGTCGGCACCCATACCCATATTCCGACAGCCGATGCGCAAATTCTGCCAAGTGGGACAGCCTTCCAAACCGATGCGGGCATGACGGGCGATTACGACAGCGTCATTGGAGTACGTAAGGAAATCTCCATTCATCGCTTCGTCCGTAAAATCCCCGGGGAGCGGATGATCCCTGCGGACGGAGAGCCTACCCTATGCGGCACCCTTATTGTAACCAGCGATAATACGGGTCTGGCCAAAAATGTTGCCCCTGTGCGTATCGGCGGGCGTTTACATGAGGAAATACCTGCTTTTTAAAAGGCCGTCATGCGCACAGGCGCGAGGACGCTTCCATAAACCGAATAATGTATAAAAACCCGCAAAAACCCTTGGTTTTCGCTTGGTGACGCTCTAAGATAGCGCCATTCTATTGATTCACTATTTTAGGGTATTACGATTATGGCCGGTCATTCCAAATGGGCAAATATTCAACACAGAAAAGGCAAACAGGATAAAATCCGTGCCAAGGCATTTACGAAGGTTGGGCGC
>DAOPJS010000244.1:0-2573 GCA_035399785.1 Alphaproteobacteria bacterium | reverse complement strand
GGCGCGTGACCTGCACATCCACCGTGCGTTTTTCGGCATCGAGGCCGCAGGCATCGGATAATTCATCGCGGCTCATCACTTCACCCGCTTTTTTCGACAGCGCGATCAACAAATTGGCTTCACCGTCGGTCAGTTTGACAGTCACGCCGCCATCAACCAATTCATTATGATCTGCTTTGAATGTCCATTTGCCGATCTGCAGATCGGATATGGTATCCTGCTTTGCAGGGCGGCGGCGTAAAATCGCCTGCAGCCTTAAAACCAGCTCCCGCGGATCAAATGGCTTGGTCAGGTAATCATCGGCTCCCGCCGTTAATCCTGAAATCTTGTCTTCGGTTTCCCCCATCGCCGTCAGTAGTAAGACAGGAACGTCATTTTGCTTTCTTAATTCCTGCGTAAACTCCATCCCGCTTTGGCCTGGCATCATGACATCAACGACCAGCGCGTCATAAACGGCAAGTTCCAAAATCGTGCCTGCCTCCTGCGCATCGGCGGCGGTGCTAACGAAAAAACCATGCTCGCTCAGGTAACGCGCCACCAGATCACGGATACGGTCATCATCATCAATAACCAGAATATGCGGCAAGGCCGCGTAATCCACGGCCTCGTCTTTTGTTCCGGTGTTGGCGGTTTTTGCGTTACTCATGCCCAAATCCTTACCAGTTAAGCCTGTTTTTAACAAGAATATCATCGCTTTACCTACGATCGGGCTTGCATTTGATCGGTTTTTGCCAAAAAATGGGCGCTTAACTGAAAACTTGAACCCATATTAAGAGACAGACATGACACAGGCATTTAGCGACCGCGACGGCTTCATTTGGATGAACGGAGAAATCATTCCTTGGCGCGAAGCAAAGGTGCATGTCCTGACCCATGGTTTGCACTATGCCTCTTCCGTGTTTGAAGGCGAACGTGCCTATAGCAACAATATCTTTTTGTGTCAGGAACATTCGGAACGCTTTATCCGCTCTGCCGATTTGATCGACATGAAGATGCCGCTGACGGCGGATCAGATCAACGAAGCCAAGCGTGAGATTTTGGCCGCCAATAAGCTGACCGATGCCTATATCCGCCCTGTGGCTTGGCGCGGAAGTGAACAGCTCGGCATTTCCGCCCAGCAAACAAAAACCCATATCGCCATTGCCTGTTGGGAATGGCCCAGCTATTTCGGTGCAGAAGCGCGTGAGAAAGGCATTTCCCTGCAAACCGCCAAATGGCGTGCGCCAATGCCCAATACCGCCACAACGGCGTCAAAAGCGGCGGGGCTTTATGCCACGCATACCATGTCCAAACATGCCGCCGAGGCCGCAGGCTATACCGACGCCCTGATGCTGGATTATCGCGGACTGGTCGCCGAGGCGACAGGCGCCAACATCTTCATGGTTAAAGACGGGCAGATCAAAACCCCTGACCCTGATTGCTTCCTCAACGGCCTGACCCGCCAGACGGTCATTAAACTGGCGCAAGAGCTGAAAATCCCGCTGGAAGTTTGCCGGATCACGCCGGAAGAGCTGAAATCCGCAGACGAAGTCTTCCTGACAGGCACCGCCGCAGAAGTCACCGCCGTGGGCAAGATTGACGACACGCAATATACAGTCGGGCCTGTGACCCGCGAATTGCGCGAAACCTATGAATCGCTGGTCAGAACGCCCAAAAAACAAGCGGCCTGAAAAAAAATATCTTCTTGATATAATTACATAAAACGGGATTCGGCCAACCCTTTTAGCTTTTTATTAATGTTTTTGCGTATAATGAAGGCAGCATTACGTAAAAAATATTAGTGGTTAGGGATGGCTGACTTTACAAAAAATCAGATGCTTATGTGGACGATGTTTCAAAATCTTCGTCACGATGCGGCCGTCTTTAAACCGACGGAACTGGAGCCGACCAATTCCGCTCAAGAACTTCTCACAGGTCTTTTAAACAATGAAACATTCAGAAACGTCATCAAATCCGTTTCCACCGGTTTATTACGCGAAGACATTGTAACTGAAATTGATGCCACTCCCATAAAACCAAGTGCAAGGGATACAATGGCAAACGGTCTGGTGCAGGCGGCAGCCGCAGGTGACAGCGATATGCTCGCGGATCTGACGAAAACACCGGAAACACCTATTTTATCTTTGGAACAACTGGAAAAATTCTGGAACGCAGATGCTCTTATCAGCAAAGAGGATCCGGATCTGCATACCCACATACAGGCAGACCCGCGTTACGTGGCATTTTTTGATCAATATGTTGCCGCCAAGCAAATGTCAGGTGACGCCGTTACAAAATTGCGCGCCGAGATTGTTGCGAAACATGAAGCTGCGGTAAAGACGCTTGATACAATTCCTTATGACGGAATCCAGATGGCTTTGGTAGGATCCAGCAATGATTTTTATCATTTATCGGCAAAAGGTGACTTCGCGGCGTTGGGCTATACAGACACCGCCCCTAACACCGTTTTCAGCGGCCTCAAAGTTGCGGAACCACTTAGTGCCGCAGAATTAACCAGAGTAACAGCCCCACTAAATCATGTAGTTGTAGATTCGGTAGTAGTAGTGCCACCGGTCTGCACGAGGTCGTCAGCG
>DAOPJS010000243.1:0-2598 GCA_035399785.1 Alphaproteobacteria bacterium | reverse complement strand
GATCGGCGTCTTGGTTGCCTTGGAATCGACGGGTGATAAAGCCAAGCTGGAAGCTCTGGGTAAACAGATCGCCATGCATGTTGCGGCGGCTTTCCCGAAATATCTGAAACGTGATGATGTTGATGCTTCTGAAATGGAGCGCGAGAAAAATGTTATCCGCGAACAAGCTTTGGCCGAAGGCAAACCTGCCGAGATTGTCGAAAAAATGCTCGAAGGTCGTATGCGCAAATTCTACGAAGAGATTTGTTTGCTGGATCAGACTTTTGTCATGGACGGCGAAACTAAAATCTCAAAACTTCTGGAAAATGCTGCCGCTGATGTCGGTGCCCCTGTGGAATTGAAAGCCTATGCCCGTTACCAACTGGGTGAAGGTATTGAAAAAGAAGCAGAAGACTTTGCGGCTGAAGTATCAAAGGTGGCCAACGGTTAATTTTAAACCTTTGGCGTTAATAAAGTGCAATAATTTAGGGCAGCCGCGTTGCATATCAGCGCGGCTGTTACTACATTAGGACAGTTAAAAGAGACTTCGGGGGAAACAGGTCGGTAAAATGAGTAAAAAACCAACATATAAGCGCATCTTGTTAAAAATGTCAGGTGAAGTCCTGATGGGAGAAAATGAATTCGGTTTGGATCCGGCCACGGTGAACCGTGTGGCCGAAGATATTAAAGAAGCTGTCGATGCGGGTGTTGAGGTTTGTGTTGTTGTCGGGGCAGGGAACATTTTCCGCGGCGTATCCGGCGCGGCGCAAGGAATGGATCGTACTACCGCCGATTATATGGGAATGTTGGGAATTGTTATCAACGCCCTCGCACTTCAAAACGCGCTTGAAAATCTAGGGATATTGACCCGCGTGATGTCTGCAATTCCGATGTCCGCCATTTGTGAGCCTTATATCCGCCGTAAAGCCATGCGACACATGGAAAAAGGACGCGTGGTTATTTTTGCGGCAGGAACAGGAAATCCCTATTTTACAACCGATACGGCGGCGGCGTTGCGGGCATCTGAAATGAACTGCGACGCACTTTTGAAAGGAACGAAGGTTGATGGTATATACTCGGCCGATCCACAGAAAGACTCATCGGCAGAACGTTTTGATCATTTAACCTATATGGATGTGCTGACCCGTGATTTGAAAGTGATGGATGCAACGGCCGTTTCATTGGCGCGGGAAAACAATATTCCTATCGTTGTTTTTAATGTGAGGGAAAAAGGCAATCTGGCCAAAACACTGAATGGCACAGGAACCTGCACCACAGTAACAAACTAGAAGTTAAAGGAGTAGACTATGTTTTTCGAAGGATTAAAGACAATTTTGTCCGAAGCATTCAGGATGTCAGGAATGCCTGTGGCGGAAACATTTGTCAGTAAGCATCCTGAGATTTTTGTCCGCTCCGCCCTGCAACATAATAAGAGGTAATAAAAATGGATAAAGCAGATCTTCAGCGCCGCATGGACGGGGCAATTGATAATTTGAAAACTGAATTTCAGGGGCTTCGTACAGGCCGTGCTTCTGTCTCAATGTTGGAGCCGGTGACAGTGGATGTTTACGGGTCAAAAATGCCGCTTAATCAGGTGGGAACAGTCGGTGTGCCCGAACCGCGTTTGCTGACTGTACAGGTCTGGGATATGGGCAATGCCAAAGCGGTTGAAAAGGCTATTCGTGAATCCGGTTTGGGCTTGAACCCTCAGGCGGAAGGTTCCTTGATCCGCGTGCCTATTCCTGAGTTGAATGAAGAGCGTCGCAAGGAATTAACCAAGGTTGCCGGACAATATGCCGAAAGCGGCCGTGTTGCTATTCGGAACGTCAGACGTGACGGCATGGACGCCGTTAAAAAAGATGACAGCCTGTCTGAAGATGATAAAAAACGCCTTGAAAAAGAAGTGCAGGATTTAACAGACCAGAAAATCAAGGCGATCGATGAAATGTTGTCTGCCAAAGAAAAGGACATCATGACCGTTTAGTCGGTGGTGGGGAGGTCTTTTCTTTGACAAAACGAATTCCACAGCATATTGCAATTATCATGGACGGAAATGGCCGCTGGGCCAAAAACCGTAGTTTGCCGCGCACAGCCGGACATCAACAGGGAATTGAATCTTGTAAGCGGGTCGTGCGCGCGGCGGGAGAGTTGGGTATTGAGTATCTGACGCTTTTTGGTTTCTCTACCGAAAACTGGAGCCGTCCTGCCGATGAAGTGAATGAATTGATGCGACTGCTTCGTATGTATCTTCGCTCCGAAACAGCAGAGTTACACCGTAACAATGTCTGTATGAAAATGATTGGTGATCGCACACCGTTTTCAAAAGACATTCTCGAGCTGATTGAAAATGCCGAAACCCTGACGGCGGATAATGATGGCCTCAATCTGACGATTGCTTTGAATTATGGTGGGCGCGATGAAATTACAAAAGCTGCCGCGGCCATGGCTGCTTTTATGCAGGAAAAGGGGATGGAACCGAGCTGTGAAAATGCGCAGGAATATTTCCCGACTTTCTTGATGACGAAAGACATGCCCGATCCGGATATCTTGATCCGTACCAGCGGCGAACAACGCATCAGTAATTTCCTTCTCTGGCAATGCGCCTATACCGAATTTGTT
>DAOPJS010000242.1:0-2610 GCA_035399785.1 Alphaproteobacteria bacterium | reverse complement strand
TTGATTATTCTGCTGGGCGGTTTAACGCTGATGGGAAAACTAACTCTCATAAAAACCAAAAGACCCAAAGCACAATTTGTGCGCTCCCTTGTCGGCACAGTCGGCATGCTTTTCAGCATGTGGGCAGTTGTGATTATGCCGCTGACCACGGCGACAGCCCTGCTTTTTACGGCGCCGCTTTTCGTTGTTCTTTTATCCTATCCTTTATTAAAAGAGCGCGTTGGCCTGATGCGTCTGAGCGCTGTGGCGGTGGGTTTTATGGGCGTCCTTCTGATCGCCCGTCCCGAAAATGACATCAGTCTGTTTCAGATTGCCGTCGGCCTGACTGCGGGCTTTCTGAATGGAATGGTTGCAATTTGCCTACGCTGGCTGGGTAATACCGAAAGCACGGCAACAACCAATTTTTATTTCCTCTTTTACGGCTTGATCGGTACCTCACTCGCCATGCCCTTTATCGGTGATATGCCAACACAACAAACCACGCCATGGATTTTGGGATTGGGGATTGTCGGGCTGTTGTCATTACTTCTGAAAACACAAGGGTACCGCCTTGGTCCCGCCGCCCTCATCAGCCCGATCAGCTATACCCTGATGGTTTGGGCTATCTTATTTGATTATTTTATATGGGATACAGCGCCGGCCATTCCCGTTATGATTGGCGCATTAATTATTATCTCCAGCAATATATTCATTCTTTGGCGTGAAAACAGAAAGACCCGCAATGACACAAAAACAGGATAATATTATCAAGGGCATGATTGCGGGGATGGGTGCATTTTTTATGCTGGCCGTCATGAATGTTTTCGCCAAAATGCTCAGCGAGACACACCATGTTATCGAGATTGCCTTCTATCGTAATTTAATAGCCACAATCCCCTTTCTTATCTGGATTTTCATTTTCGGTCGTCTTGATATCTTAAAAATTAATAGCAAGCCGCTCGCCATTGGCGCGCGTTCGGTTATCGGTACCGTCAGTCTGGTGACAACCTTTGCCGCTTTCGCTGCCATGCCGATGGCAGACACGACTGCCTTTCTTTTTACATCGTCTTTATTCATTCCGATATTGGGCATTATTTTCCTGAAAGAAAAAGTCGGGCCCTATCGCTGGGCGGCTGTCATCATCGGTTTTGTGGGTGTCATGATCATGTTAAGCCCCAGCGGCGATATCAATTCAAAGGGTATCATACTGGCGCTCAGCGCGGCATTCATGCATGCCAGCCTGCAGACAATTTTGCGTCATTTGGGTAAATTCGAAAAACCTGAAACGGTAACATTCTATTTCGTTTTGATCGGCACAATTGTTGCTGCCTTGCCCCTGCCCTTTGTGGCGACGCCGCCGACCTTGCATGAAATTCCGCTTTTGTTTGCCGTCGGCCTCACGGGCGCTCTGGCACAATTTTTACTCTCAATCGCTTTTGGCAATGCCCCCGCCGCAGTGGTCACAGTCTTCAATTATTCGGGCATTATATGGGCAACATTATTCGGATGGTTTATCTGGAGTGATTGGCCGGCGACAACTATATGGATCGGCGGTGGCATTGTTATTGCCTCCAACATCTTCATGATCTGGCGTGAAAGCCGTAAAGGAAAAATTACCGGCGACCGCGTAAGGGCAAAGCTTTAATTCAGCGTCAAACCGTTACTGTCGAAAACACCGATCGGGCGGCGTGTATTCCAGTCCTGCAAGATAAACGACCCATGCGGCTTCGATGCAGTAATGCCGTAGACAACATCAACAATATGGGCGACGCGACGCTTATCATATCCTGACAGGTGATAGAAATTTGGCCCCACAATCAGCATCGGCAAATCGGCATGGCCTGTTTTCTGATCCCGCAAAATATCGGCTTTGTAAAATCCCCTTATCAGGCTCATACCATCGGTCTGGGATGTCCAATCTTCGGCATACCAGTCTTCATGCGCCCATTGCGGCACCTGCTCGTGACGGGAATTTTCAAGATATTGGTCGTATTGTTTGATCTCGCGGTAGTGATTATGTTCGTTACTCCACCCCCACCAAGAACGCTTGGTTTCAGCCACAGCCTGTGACAAGCCACCAAATAGGCACAAAAATACCAACAAAATCAATGCATTAACGTATCTGTTCATGTTTTCTCTCTATCGGAGCAAAGGGCGGGAAGACGTCATAAATTAATCAAGACGTTTTTAACTATTATTATGATATACTATTATTATGATTAATGCCATATCTTCAGCGTTATCGGGACTGACAGCCGCTTCCAAGCAGGTTGACAAAAGCGCCGAGAGCATAGCCTCGGGCACGTCGCAGGATCGTCTGATCGAAGATATTGTAGACATCAAGACGGCAGAAACGGCCTATAAAGCCAATCTTAAGACCCTTCAGGTCGCCGGTGACCTGACTGACGAACTGCTCAAATCTTTCGACAGAGAAGTTTAAAACACCGAAATAAAGGAAAAATGGCTGGGGTGGGAGGATTCGAACCTCCGCATGGCGATACCAAAAACCGCTGCCTTACCGCTTGGCTACACCCCAACAAGATGCGATATGAAGCAATAGAATGGTGCCGCAACACGGACTCGAACCGCGGACCTGATGATTACAAATCAACTGCTCTACCAACTGAGCTA
>DAOPJS010000241.1:0-2616 GCA_035399785.1 Alphaproteobacteria bacterium | reverse complement strand
CTGAAGTTGCCGAGCATCCTGATCATATCTGTCAGCGTTGTGACAGTGTCGTGAATAAAAAGCAGGCCGCATGACAACAATGCAGCGCCCGTTAAAAAATCACCCGTTGCTGAAACCCATCATCGGGTTCAGCCTGATCATTGATTTCATCATTCTTGACCAGATCACAAAATGGCTGGTGCTGGAGTTTGCGTTCAAACCGAAGCTGGGGCTGCCGACGCTGGATTTCTTCAGTTGGATCACCTCGGCAGAGCGGCTGGAGCCTGTGCGGATAGAAGTAATGCCCTATTTCAACCTGACCATGGTGTGGAATCACGGCATCAGCTTCGGCATGTTTCAGGGGGATAATCCGTGGCCGTTGATTATTATCGCTTTGGTTATTTCGATTATTTTCGGTGTCTGGCTGAGCAAAGCCAAAAACTGGGTCGAGGCGATCTGCCTGCCGATGGTTATCGGCGGTGCCATCGGTAATGTAATTGACCGTCTGCACTTCCACGCGGTGGCGGATTTCCTGGATTTTTACGTTGGTGAGTGGCATTACCCCGCCTTTAATCTGGCCGACAGCTTTATATCAGTAGGGATTGTCATTTTGGTCGTGAATAGTCTATTCTTTGATCGTGATAATAAGAAGGCTGAGTAATATGAAAAATATCAAATTGTCCGTACTTCTGGTAAGCGGTGTGCTGGCATTAAGCGCCTGTGACAAGACCAGAGAGCAATTCGACTTCTCCAAAAAAGCCCCTGATGAGTTTGCCGTGACCCCGCGCGCCCCGTTGGAAATGCCGCCGGATTATCATTTACGACCACCGCGCCCCGGCGCCCCGCGCCCACAGGAAGAAACCCCTGTAGCAGAAGCCAAGCAGGCAATCTTCGGCGCTGACCAAAATGCACAAGTGCAGCCTGAACCTTTATCCGATGGTGAGGCTATCTTGTTGCAAAAATCCAATGCGGTTGCCATTGACCCGAATATCCGTGCCAAGGTCGATCAGGAAACTGCCGAGGTTATAAAAGAAGAAACGCCGACTGTTGACCGCTTACTGGGTAAAGTCGGTAAAAAAGTTGATGCTCCCGCAACGGTTGTTGATTCCGTTAAAGAAAGCGAGCGTATCATTCAAAATAAAGCAGCAGGGAAGCCCATCACCGATGGTCAGACTCCGACAATCGAACAATAAAATAAATTTTGCCCTTGCGGGTATGATTTGCTTTTTGATGTTTTTGCCTGCCATGGCGCAGGCAAAAGTTTTCAATTCGGAAACCTTTACATTGGATAACGGCCTTCAGGTTATTGTCATCCCCAACCACCGTGCGCCCGTTGTCACCCATATGGTCTGGTACAAGGTCGGCGCCGCCGATGAGCCGCAAGGCCTGTCGGGTATGGCGCATTATTTCGAACATTTAATGTTCAAGGATTCAAAAAATCTGCAGCCCGGAGAATTTTCAAAAATTGTAAAAAAGCTCGGCGGTAATGATAACGCCTTCACAGGACAGGATTATACCGCCTATTTCGAAAGCATTGCGGTCAGCCATTTAGAAAAAATGATGGAAATGGAGGCAGGCCGTATGGCTGATCTGGACGTACCGCCCGATCATTTTCATTCGGAAAAACAGGTTGTCCTGGAAGAGCGCCGCCAGCGTACGGAAAATGACCCACGCGGCATTTTTAACGAACAAATGAAAAGTGCACTTTTCGTCAATCATCCCTATGGCACACCCGTGATTGGCTGGATGAGCGAGATTAAAGATTACGAATGGAAGGACGTAAAAAAATTCTACGACAAATGGTATGCACCGAATAATGCTATTGTAATTATCAGCGGCGATGTCACGGCCAAAGAAGTCAAACCAATGGCCGAGCGCACCTATGGCAAGATCAAACCCAAAGAGATCCCGCCGCGCATCCGAACACAAATTCCGCCTGCCAATGGGCAGACAAAAATGACGCTAAAACATGAAGCCATCCAGCAACCCGCTTTTCAAAATTTGCGTATTGCGCCGGGCTATCGTGAAAATAAAAAAGATTCCCTTGCCCTGATGGTATTGGAAGAAATCTTGAGCGGCGGCCCGACAACCCGCCTTTATAAAAATCTTGTCGTCGACCAAAAAAAGGCCGTATCTGTTGGTTTTTCCTATGACGGTAATGCCCTTGATCACGGCACGATCTGGATATCCGGCATTCCCAATCAAGGGGTTACTCTGGAAGAACTGGAAGCCCTGACCAAAGGTGAAATTGAAAAGGTTATTAAAGACGGGGTTACAAAACAGGAAGTTGCCGACGCCGTTCAACGCATGGAAGATGCCGCCGTTTATGCCCGTGACAGTGTTGCCGGCCCGGCGATGACATTCGGTTATTCAATCACCACGGGCAGTACGATTGACGACATAGAAAACTGGCCAGATCTTATCAAAACAGTCAGCGTAAAAGATGTTCAGCGCGTTGCTGAAACATATCTGGATGAAAATAATCCATGGCTGCGCCCAGCCATTACAGGATATCTTCTTCCTTTAGATGCCGATGACGGTAAAAAAGAAGGAGAAACGAAATGAGATTAATTTCGCTCGTCCTTTTTCTTCTGATTATCTGCCCCATGCCTGTACTGGCGAAGGACCGTATCCTTG
>DAOPJS010000240.1:0-2621 GCA_035399785.1 Alphaproteobacteria bacterium | reverse complement strand
GAAGAAATTTCCGGCGCCATAACTGAAGCCTATGAAGATGACAGTAACGGGGCGATTGTCCTGCGTATTGACAGTCCCGGCGGATCACCTTCCGCGTCTGAAACCATCCGTCGTTCGATTGTAAAGGCAAAGGAAAAGGGGAAGAAGGTTATTGTCTCCATGGGGCCCGTCGCCGCATCAGGGGGGTACTGGATTGCAACCGATGCCGATAAAATTTACGCCCTTCCGGGAACCATTACCGGCTCCATCGGGGTGATCATGGGTAAGTTTGAAGCCAGCGAGCTTTGGAAAAAACTCGGCGTGAATTGGGAGGGGGTACAGATGGGCGCAAATGCGGATATCTGGTCGATCAACGAACCGTTTGACGCGCAGGGGCGGGTGCGGATGAACGCCCTGATCGATGCGACGTATGAGGCGTTCCTGACCCGCGTGGCGCAGGGGCGGGGAATGGATAAGGAGCGCGTGCGCGCCGTCGCCAAGGGGCGCCCGTGGACGGGAGAGCAGGGCAAGCTGAACGGGTTGGTGGATGAGACAGGCGGCCTGACCGACGCGCTGGACAGCGCGGCGCAGATGCTGGGCGGCAAGGACCGCAGCGAGGTCGACGTCATCGTCATGCCGCGCGAGCTCAACCGTATCGAGCGCCTGCTGGAGTTAATGGGACAGGATGTGTCACTGGGCAATTTCATCGGCACGTTTTTAGGTCTTGACCAAGCCACCATGAAAAAAATCGGCGCCTTATTCACGCAAGCCAAATTACAAAATGAAAACGCCGCCACCGTCTATGATGCCAATTTAGAGGCCCTACGTTAAGCCTAAGCCGCGTCGGAATTCTCATTCGCGGGGCGTTTCAACACATCATTGAACAGCCCCTTGATACGGGAAAAGAAATCAGGATAGGAGACAATAATATTCTCCGTCCCGACATTATTTTTCAACACAGCAATCGCGGCATTAATCCCGTAAGAAAACGGCACCACGTGACAGGAGGAAAGTTTCTCCGCCTCTAACGCGGCAATAATATCTTTGTGACGATCGCCGATATACCACACCACATCGCCCGCGGCCGGCGGCTTGGTAAATCCCTTCATCGCCCGCAACAGCGCATCGGGATGGGGTTTGGATACCTGAATATCCTCACGAAAAATTTCCACCTCGAAATAATCCGCCAGCCCGAACGTCATCAAAATATCATGGCCATAGCCCGTGCCCAGACCGTTACTGGCAATGCCCATCGGCACCCCATGCTGGCGAAATAAATTCAGCAACAAAAAAATCCCCGGACAGGGCTGAACAATCTGCCCCACTTCCTTGCGCCGTAATTTATGCAACATCCGATGCACGAGCAGGCCTTGCGGCTTCGCCGGATCATCGGAAAAATCCTCCACCGCGCGCGTGCGGTAAAAAAGACGACTGGCCGCATAAAGTGCACTGTCGAGAAATTCCAGCACACTGAGCAGCACGGGATTGACGTGACGGACGGTCGTGCCGTCCATGTCAAAAATCACGTAATCAGGCTTGGATAAAGTCATCGCCATTTCCATTTCCTATCGTCATTGCGAGCGTAGCGTGGCAATCCAGTCTCTTGAGGTAAATTTCTGGATTGCCGCGTCACTTCGTTCCTCGCAATGACGGTGTAGGGTTTTATTGTCATGGCCATATCCTATCGCGATTCATCGCGGTGACAAAGGCGCTCTGCAGTTTTAACAGGCGTAAAATCTCCGCATAATCGGCGCTGCGAAACCCGTGCCGATAGGCGTTATTCTTCACTGCGTCTTTCCCCGCATCGGTTTTGGGACCTGTGGTTTTCAGCCACGGTTTTGTTTGGCGTATTCTTTCGGCTTGTTGGGCTCGTCGTTCGGGTGTCCAAGACTTTGATTTACCAGCCATTTATGCCTCATCTTCTTTTTGTTCGTTATTTTTAAGGGGAGGGGGCGGTATGTCTGGCTTTGGTGAAGATTGCAAGTGACCCATATATTCCATGGCCGCCAAGGTGCGGGCGGTGCGGGCGCTTCCTGCCTGTAATTTCAGGAGGAAGTCCAGCCGCGCGCTCTGGCAATAGGTCAGCTCGCTGCGCGTTTCATCGGCAAAGGCCTCGGCGATATGCGTAAACAGCGCGTCCATCGTGGCGAGCTGTTTTTTCAACATCTCCGCCCCGTTATCATCGGGCATCAGGGAGGCGCAAAGCGCGGCACGCAAAGCGGCCATCTGGGTTTCTTCTTTCACGCGGCGCCTCTCGGCGGGGCTGTTTCGGGTGGGGGTGGTCTGAACGGGAAGGGGCGGCGGCATCAAGGCCGCGGGGTCAAAATCAGTCATCTCGACACTATAGGATTAATTTCCTATTTTGTCAAGGTTTATGCAGCTTCTGACTTTTGTTCTCTACTCTCAAGTAATTTTTTACAACACATTTCAACTATCCTATCAACTTGAGGTTCTAAATCTTTATTCTTATCGATCGTTATACCTCCAAATTTTCTGCTTTCATCAAAAATGCCCAGATCTGTGTCACTAAACCAAATTGGAATAACAGCGTTTTCTTTAAATCTTTCTTTAAATTGTTCTGATTCAAATTTTGTCCAAATCTTTTTAGGATATTCTTTTCCTAAAAGAACAATTATAAATTC
>DAOPJS010000239.1:0-2634 GCA_035399785.1 Alphaproteobacteria bacterium | reverse complement strand
TATCTAAAATACCGGTGCCTCTCTGAACCATATCATCATGGCTTTTGGTCAAATCCTCTATCACAAGCGGGGTAAGAATTTGTTTGGTTGAATCTTCTTCAATCCATGCCTGAAAACTCAGCGGCGCCATAACATTTTCAGGATGCACTTCCTCGTCATAATAAGACACGCATACAGCAATACGGCCAAACCAGTCGGCATAGTCTTCCATAATGGGAGCCAGTTTTTCAAACTTAGAATTATTTTCGTATTCCAGTGCCATGGGCTCTATCTTATAGAAAAATCTGCGTGCGCCAATAAGCAATTAGCGGTTTTATTCAGGCAGCCACTCTTTTTGTAAGGCATCCAGCGTGTCATTCTTGATTGCTTCGCGCACTTCGCGCATCAATGTATTAATCACTGCCACATTATGTTGGGAGATAATCTGGTAAGCCAGCATCTCCCCCGCTTTCAGCAGATGGTGAATATAGGCTTTTGAATAATCCCGCGAACAAGCAATATCCATGGACGCATCAAGCGGCTCAGGGTCATCCTTATAGCGCGAATTTACCAAATTAATCCGCTCGTTCCTTGCCCCTTTAATCAGCGCCATGCCGTGTCGGGCAATGCGGGTCGGCATCACGCAATCAAACGTATCAATCCCGTAACGGACAGAATGGAAAACATCTTTAATACGCCCAATGCCCAAAAAATGAATAGGACGATCAGGATGATTATACGGCTGGATTGCTTCCAAAATACCGTACATTTCCTCATCACTGCCACCCAAACAACCGCCGACAGCGGTTCCGAAGAAAGGACGATCAGCAACATATTCGGCGCTGATTTTCCGCAGATCATGATAAATGCCGCCTTGTACAATTCCGTATAGCCCTTGCGAGCCATCATGCGTTTTTTCAAACGCTGCTAATGAACGGTCACCCCACCGCATACTCATCTCCATAGATTTTGCCGTATAATCACGGGTGACCTGATAGGCCGTGCATTCATCCATCTGCATAATTAAATCGGCGCCGAGCTTGCGCTGCAGATCCATTGAAATTTCAGGATTTAAAACAAGCTTACGTCCATCCTGATAAGAACGGAAAACTGCGCCTGCTTCACTGATTTTTATCAGGCTTTCTTTCTTGGCCGTTGTATTACGGCCTTTAATCTCATCCGCGCAAGTACCGTGCCCCATGGAAAAGACCTGAAAACCACCGCTATCGGTCAGCATCGGACCGTTCCAATTCATAAATTTATGAAGACCGCCCATTTTTTCAACCAGATCCGCCCCCGGCTGGATCATTAAATGATAGGTATTGGCGAGGATGATATCGGTTTGCGCCTCTTTCATCTGAATAGGAGAAAGATTTTTAATAGAGGCTTTGGTACCGCAGAAAATATAGTTCGGCGTCTCAATCGTGCCATGAGGGGTTTTCAGCTTACCAACCCGCGCACCGTCTTTTTGAGATTTATGTGTAACCTCAAACCCGAAATTAGGATATGTCAGCCCGGAATCAAAAAGCCCGCTCGGGACTTCCGTCGCAGCGGACTTCTTTGTGGATGACTTTGTCATTATCGATTATTTAGAGGCAGTTGCCTGTGCTTTTTCAACTGCTGCTTTAATCGGACGCAAAGCAGGATGCAATTTTGTCTTGGCTGTCGCCGTAACATAAGCATCAATGCCGCCTTTGTGATCCAATGTTCTCAAACCACGGGCAGAGGCGCGAATCTTAACTTTACGCTTTAAAGCTTCACTGTAAACGCTTGTATCCTGTACATTTACTTCATATGTACGCTTTGTTGCGTTCAGCGCGTGTGAACGGTTATTTCCAACCATTCTTTTCTTTTGTGTAATCATACATTGGCGGCTCATGGCTCAATCCCTCTTAAAATATAAATTCTGGGCGGACATTAGTCGAATTCGGGGAGAAAAGTCAAGCGTCACAGACGATTTTTTACTGCGCGGCAAACAGCATGGCGCCGCTGAGGCTGGCCAGAAACAATAAATGGGCCATAAAGCTAATATAAACAACACGATGGAGGTGTTTTGCCTCCAATTGTGCGGTCGCTTTCGCCGGCCCGATCCAGCCGCGTTTAACGGAGGTTCCGTCCAAATCCTGCGTCGGCCCGCCCAAACTGACATTCAGGGAAAAAGCTGCCGTTGAAAGCGGAAAACCGCCTTCGGCATAGCTGGCGCGCCCTTTTGTACCGAAAAACCCTAAAAAAGCGCGACTCATACCTGCTGTCGGAGTCAAAAGCCCCGCCAGAGCAATAAAAATGCCGCTCATCATATTCGGAATAAAACCCATCAGTTTTTCCAAAGCAATCGGCGCCTCTCCGAATCCGTTTGAATGGCCGTCTTTGCCAAAGCGCCAGCTCAGTGCTGCCAGCCCTGCAAACAAGAACGCTCCCGGTAATCCTGCCAATAAATACCAGATCACAGGGGCAACGATACCTTTATCAAACTGTTTCAACGCCAGCCCCATCCCGGCGCGGGTAATGGTAAAATCATCATTTTTGCTGAGGTCACTACGGGTTGAACGGGCAATTGTATAATATGCCCCCTGTTCTACCTTTTTTTCATTCAAGGCTCTGTAAAGCCGCCCCAAAGAGGCAAAAACCGCGCCTGAACTTAACAAAAGACAAAGA
>DAOPJS010000238.1:0-2695 GCA_035399785.1 Alphaproteobacteria bacterium | reverse complement strand
GTCCATAACGGTCAGCATTTCGGCACGCAGATCGGAACCGCTGTCGACAGGAGCTTCAGGGAAATACCCGCCTTTAATGCGCGGGCGATGTCCTGTATTACCTTCTTCATAGGCTGTCCCAGTATTATAAGAACCTTCGGAACTGTCGATGCGGTAAGATACTTCATTCATATCTGCCTTGATGCGAACATCATCAAACACGAAGAACTCGGCTTCAGGACCAAAATAGGCCGTGTCACCATGACCGGAAGCTTTCACGTATTCTTCTGCTTTTTTAGCAATATTGCGCGGGCAGCGGTTATAGGCATCCCCCGTAGAGGGTTCTTTAATAGTGCAGAATACTTTTAATGTTGGCTGCGCCGCAAAAGGATCAAGGAAGCATTTATTCCAGTCAGGAACCAGGCACATATCTGATTCATTAATTGCTTTCCATCCGGCGATGGAGGAGCCGTCAATCATGATACCGGCTTCATACATGTCCTTGTCGACAGTAGAGATATGTTGGTCTGTATGCTGTAGTTTTCCGCGTGGATCGGTAAATTCAAATCCGACGAACTGAATATCATGCTCATCTGCATATTTCTTGAACTCCGTATAACTTTTAAATTTTAACGCTTTATCAGACATTGTCTTTCTTGTGCTCCTTTTAAGCCTTAATCAGATTGTTTTTTGGTATTCGTATTACGCATTTTAGTTATGCGTTTTAAGAATAAGCGCATTATCTAACATTCATCAAAACAAACGTCTACTATTTTTAATAGAAAAAATAATTTTTATGGACAGGAAACTAATTGGCATAACAGATGGTCAAAAAACTTGACCGTTACCGCCGTTTCGATGTAGACAAACCACTGTTTATTCGAGTAGCTTCCGCGTGCTAACGCGAAAAGCGGGCTTATATAAGCATGGCGGCTGTAGCTCAGTGGTAGAGCCCTCGGTTGTGGTCCGAGTTGTCGCGGGTTCGACCCCCGTCAGCCGCCCCATTTGCAAAATATCGGCAATTTTCACGAAAACATCATAAAATCGTTAAATTCCCCTTGGCTTAGGGCGCGTTGTGCGCTAAAACGCCCGCTGTACGTGAGTACATAAAGAATCGTGCGGGTGTGGCGGAATTGGTAGACGCACCAGATTTAGGTTCTGGCGCCGCGAGGCGTGGGGGTTCAAGTCCCTTCACCCGCACCATTAAATTAAATGTCGTCATGCGCAAAAGCCGCAAAGACGCCCCACAAATAGTAGGATTGAAAGAATTCAGACATGCAGGTCAAAGAAATTAAATCAGAAGGTCTATCACGCGAGTTGGAAATTACCGTTCCGGCCAATGAAATTGAAAAACACGTTGAAAACCGCCTGAAAGAAGTCGGAAAAACAGTAAAAATGGCCGGTTTCCGTCCCGGTAAAGTGCCGTTGGACATGCTGAAAAAACGTTATGGCCGCGCCGTTATGGGCGAGGTTTTGGAATCTGCCGTTAACGATTCAACGGCCAAAGTCATCAAGGATAAAAAACTGCGCCCGGCCACACAGCCGAAGATCGAAGTGAAAGACTTTGATGAGGGCAAAGACCTGACTTATAGCCTGCAGGTTGAAGTCTTACCCGATTTTGATGTCATGGATCTGAAAGGCGTCAAAATCGAAAAACCTGTCGCGAAAATAGGCGATAAGGAAATTGATGAAGCCTTGGCCCGTATCACCGAACATCACAAAGGCAGTAAGCTGATCACTGAAGATCGTGCGACGAAAAAAGGTGATATTGTTGTTATTGATTTTCATGGCCGTACAAAAGATGACGGCGTTGAGCATGAAGGCATGCATGCCCACGGCACCAAGCTGGAGCTGGGCAGTGGTCACTTTATTCCCGGTTTCGAAGACCAGTTGATTGGTAAAAAAGGCGGAGAGAAAGTCGAAGTAAACGTGACTTTCCCTGAAAATTACGGTGCCAAGGAATTGGCCGGCCGCGAAGCTATTTTTGATGTTCTGATTACAGAAATTCATGAGCCTGCTGAAGCCGTTGTTGATGATGCCTTTGCTCAGGAACTGGGCTTTGATGATGAAAAAGCCCTACGTGATGCAGTTAAACACCAATTGAGCAGTGATTACGGCATGCAAACACGTCTGAAGATGAAGCGCCAATTACTTGATCTTTTGGATGAAAACCATGATTTCGAGATTTCTGCCGCGATGGTTCAGGCCGAGCTGGAAGGCATTACTCAGCAGATCGAGCAAGAGCGCAAATCAAATCCTGACGCTGAAGAGTTGACGGATGATGAGAAAGCCGAATTGGACTATATCGCCGAACGCCGCGTGCGTCTGGGTCTGATTATTGCCGAAATCGGTCAGCAAAATAATGTTCAGGTTTCCGATCAGGAAGTGCAACGCGCGGTTATCGCCGAAGCACAAAAATATCCGGGTCAGGAAAAAATGGTTTTTGACTTCTATCAGAAAAACCCTCAAATGCTTGAAAATCTGCGTGCTCCGCTTTTTGAAGACAAGGTTATCGATCTGATTTTTGAAGGCGCCGAGATTAAGGAAAAAGAAGTCTCTATCGAAGAGCTTTTAAAAGATGACGATGATGATGCGGCTCCTAAAAAAGCCAAATCAAAGAAAACATCTGCCAAAAAAGCCCCGGCGAAGAAAGCAGCTGGCAAGAAAACAGCCAAAAAGGCTGCAAAGTAGAAATCTGTCAAATAGGCATGAATTG
>DAOPJS010000237.1:0-2727 GCA_035399785.1 Alphaproteobacteria bacterium | reverse complement strand
GGTCTGGCGGTTGTTCCTTTCCAAGGCAAGGAAGGTACAATCTTTCTTATCAGATCAGTAATACGCATTATGACACCTGAAACTATTATTCAGGTGGTATAGACCCGTCAGGATTTATTTTCAATAATAAAGTGAAATTATTCAGCGGCCATAAGAAGGGCGTCGCTGTTATGGGCATCAATCCGGTCGCGAATTTCGCATAAACAACTGCCACAACAGGGTTTTTCGCCGCCGGAGCAGGCTTTGTAGACATGAGAAGCCTTTTTCAGCACCTTGTCATTTTTCAAGGCGCTATCCAGATCCTTATCGGTGAACGGATTACAAAGGCAGACATACATGGTTGTTGTGATTCCCTCTTGATAGACCTAAAACTTACTACAAATGAGAATTATTTGCAATTAGAAAAGAATTAAAAAGGCTTCCTGTTAATCAAGAAGCCTTTTTTAATAATTAACCTTCTTTGGCGTCTTCGCTGTCCGCATTCAGCATCAGGAAGTTTTGCAGGCCCATATCTTCGATCATCTGCAACTGTGTTTCCAGATGATCTTCATGGCCTTCTTCATCGGCCAGAATAGCCTTGAACAAATCGGCGGTTGTGTAATCACCTGCTTTTTCAGCGGCGGCGATACCTTCACGGTATCCTTTGATACCTTCGCGTTCCAGTTTCAAATCGCCGTTAATAACCTCAGGAACGGTTTCGCCAATATAAAGTTTACCAAGGTCTTGTAAGTTCGGCAGGCCGCCAATTAACAAGATACGGTCGATCAATCTTTCGGCATGAACCATTTCTTCCATAGATTCGGCGCGCTCATGCTTGGCAAGTTTTGTAACGCCCCAATCTTCCAGCATTTTGGCATGAAGGAAATATTGGTTAATTGCAGTCAGCTCACCTTTCAATGCGTTGTTCAGATGTTTGATAACTGTTTTATCGCCCTTCATTATAGTCTCCTTTAAATGCTTATTATGAATTCAGTGCTCTATTTATAATACTATCGACATGACGTGTATAGGCTTTGTAGTCAAAGATCGCCTTGATATCGCTTTCACTTAATTTCGCGGTAACATCGGCATCGGTTACCAGAGCGTCAAATAATGTTGTCTTTGCCTTACTTTCCCATACTTTCATGGCGTTGCGCTGAACAATGCGGTAGGCATCTTCGCGGCTGATCCCTTTTTGAGTTAGGGCCAATAAGACGCGCTGCGAGAAAACAAGGCCGCCCATTTTTTCCAGATTTTCCATCATGGTATCAGGGTAAACCAGCAGATTCTCAACAAGGCCGATCATGCGGTTCAAGGCAAAATCCAATGTAACGGTGGCATCAGGACCGATATTGCGCTCGACAGAGGAGTGGGAGATGTCACGCTCATGCCATAGGGCAACATTTTCCAAAGCAGGTGTGACAGTGGCCCGAACAAGACGTGCCAGACCCGTCAGGTTTTCCGATAAAATCGGGTTGCGTTTATGCGGCATGGCGGAAGAGCCTTTTTGCCCGGCAGAGAAAAATTCTTCCGCTTCACGAACTTCGGTTCTTTGCAGATGACGCACTTCAATCGCAAAATTTTCAATCGAACTGGCGATCACGCCGAGCGTGCAGAAGAATGTTGCATGACGGTCACGCGGAATCACCTGCGTGGCGACGGTTTCGGGACGAAGCCCCAATTTGGCTGCAACATATTCTTCCACTTGTGGATTGATGGTCGCATAGGTGCCGACGGCACCGGAAATCGTACAAACGGCAATTTCTTCGCGCGCGGCCTGAAGACGTTTTTTCGCCCGTTTAAAAGCGGCGTAATGTCCGGCCAATTTCAAACCGAAAGTTGTCGGCTCCCCATGGATCCCGTGGGAACGGCCGATACATAATGTTTCACGGTGCTCTTCGACACGTTTTTTCAGCGCGGCCAACAGCTTGTCCAGATCGGCCAGCAGAATATCTGCCGCCTGCGTCAATTGAACGGCAAAGCAAGTATCGACGACGTCGGAACTGGTCATACCCTGATGAACATAACGGCTCGCCTCGGGGTCGTTGATATGTTCTGCCACAGATGTCAGGAAGGCAATCACATCGTGTTTGACCTCGGCCTCAATTTCATCAATACGTTTGACGTCAAAGCCGCCTTTTTCACGCAGTGCCTTCGGACATGCTTCAGGGATAACGCCCAGCTCCGCCATTTTTTCACAAGCCAGTGTTTCAATCTCCAGCCAGATTTTAAAACGGTTTTCCGGCTCGAAAATATCGGCCATTTCTTTGCGGGTATAACGTGGGATCATCTTCAAACTCTCGAATTATTGAATTACGAGAGTGTTTTAGCACCATAAAACTGCGGTGGCTAGACCTCTAACCAAGTTTTCGACCGTAAGAGGTGGTTATTTAACCGCTTGATTTAACAGAATTTTTGTAGGGATGGCCTTGTTAAGACCCTACACTAATAAGGCGAAATAAATAAATTACAAGTCTGGAAAATCATTTATTCCCGTGGTAACGACGACCCATATAAAAATAATGGGGTTTTAAAGATGGATATCCATACGATCTATGCGCTGATCGGCTTTATGCTGGCGGCCTATGCGGTTATTGGCAATGACTCGGTTCAGACACTGGGGACGTTTATTGCTTCCAATCATCGAATATTTAAATGGTATTGGCTTTGGATGGTTGCCAGTGCCGTGCTGATTTTTACATTGGTGTTCAGTTGGTATACCAATGGCGGTGACATTTCGTATGGCCG
>DAOPJS010000236.1:0-2796 GCA_035399785.1 Alphaproteobacteria bacterium | reverse complement strand
TGAACCACACGATTCAGGTTTTGCAGCGTGCGTTTAAATTGCGCAATTGTTCCGACAGTATTTTTGCCAATCGCCAGCGTCCGTGTTTGCAATATCATATCAAACGCTGCACGGCGCCCTGTGTTGGCAAAGTATCGCAGGAAGAATATGCGGCGCAGGTCGATCAGGCGCGTCAGTTTCTATCAGGTGAAAGCCGCGCGGTGCAGGAAACATTCGCCCATGCGATGCAGGCGGCAAGCGATGCCGAAGATTTTGAAAAGGCCGCCGAATATCGTGACCGTATCAAGGCGCTGGCCGCCATTCAGTCAAAACAGGATATCAATCTGGAGGGGATCGGTGATGCCGATGTGATGGCTTTGTCACAATATGACGGGAAGTCTTGTGTGCAGGTTTTCTTCTTCCGTGGTGGACAAAATTTTGGAAACCGTGCCTATTTTCCACGTCATGACCGTGAAGAGGCGGCGGAAGATATTCTCTCGGTATTTATGGCGCAGTTTTACGAGAACAAGCCTGTTCCGATAAATATTTTTGTCAGTCATCAACCCAGCGAAACGCAGTTGTTGGAAGAGGCGCTCAGTACCCGGCGTGACCGCGGACAGGTTAAAATTTCAAAACCGGAGAGGGGAAAGCGGAAACGCCTTTTGGATTTTGTCGCGCGTAATGCGCAGGACGCCTTAAAACGTCATCTGGCCGAACGTGCAGGCGAGGCGAAATATCTGGAAGATGTCGCCAAGTTGTTTGGTATGGAAGAACCGCCAAAGCGGATTGAAGTTTATGATAACTCTCACATATCCGGCAGCAATATGGTCGGCGCTATGGTTGTGGCGGGGCAGGAGGGTTTTCGCAAAAATGCCTATCGGAAGTTTAATATCCGTGAGTCAGAAGAGGGCGATGATTACGGCATGATGCGTGAAGTCATGACCCGCCGTTTTACCCGCGCCTTAAAAGAGGGAATGGACAGCGACAGCGAGGAATGGCCCGATCTGTTATTGATTGATGGCGGTCTGGGGCAATTCAATGCCGTGAAAGAAACTTTACAGGAAATGGGAATTTATGATGACGTGACAGTTGTCGGTATTTCAAAACATGAAGGCCGTCATGCAGGGCGGGAGCAATTCTTTGTCGAAGGAAAAAAACCATTTCAACTACCTGTGAATGATCCGACCTTGCATTATCTGCAGCGTCTGCGCGATGAGGTGCACCGTTTTGCCATTGGAGCGCACAGAACCCGCCGCAAGAATGATATTTCCAAATCACCGCTGGATCAGATTTCGGGGATTGGGGCGCATCGTAAACGCGCCCTCTTGCTTCATTTCGGCTCAGCCAAAGACGTGGCGCGGGCAGGGATCGAAGATCTAAGAAATGTTGCCGGTATTTCAGAGGCCATGGCTGAAAAAATCTATAATTTCTTTAATGAAAACTAGGCGTTACCGCCGACCCATATAGATGGCATTTGACGGAATTTTAACCGAATTTCGAAACGATAGCGATTGACGCTTTTACCCTCATTATTTACCATAATATAAAGAAGAGTGAATTAATTGAGCATAGCGGCTGTTCTCTTTCCGACTATGCCGGCTTCATCGAAAAAGCCACGAAGAGCTTTGATAATAAAAACAACTTAAAAAGAAGAAACTTAGAAAGGAAAAGGTGGGTATTATGTCCGTATCAGCCGATATGTATATTGTTATTTCGCTTATGTTTGCCGTGTTCGCCGCCGTGGCAGCCGTAGGCACAAGTCTTGTTTTAGGGGTGGGGTTTGAACGCCTGCGCGCCGGATTTGAAATCATTAAAAAGCAGACGGGATTCTTTGCCGATGCCATTCACAAGCTGGATGAGCGGGCGGAAATTCTGGACAGGCAGCAAGCACAAATGAAAGAGTCTGTTGCCAGTGTCACCAACCGTGTCGAGCGCGTAGAAAAACAAACCGGATTTTTCTTTGACTCGCTTCATTCATTGGAAGCACAAATTCTTAAAGGTTATCCAATGCAGGCCAAGAGCGATACGGTAGAAGAGGTAAAAACTGCAGCAGAAACCGAAGAAAAGAAGATCTCAAAACCGGTCCTGCCACAAGTGATGGAATGGACGTCAACAGCGGAAGCAAGCCGCCTGTTACAGGCCAATGAAGATGTCCGTGAACAGGTTGTCGCCCAAGAAGAAAAAACGCCTTCACGCGGCCTGACGGCTTCAATATTTGATTATCTTATGAGTGATAATCGAACAACACCCGAGCGCGGCGTTGTTTATCATTAAAGGTCTTTTCAGCCTCTAATGCTGAGACGGAGCCATCATCGGCTCCGTTCTTTTTTACCCCAGATGCGCCTGTCTCAGCCAGATCAATCCTGCCAAAATGATCAGCATTCCAAGCCAGATAAGACCGTTTGTTCGGGATGCTTTTTGGGCATTTTTTTCTTCATACCAAGTGCGGGGTTTAATCCCTTTCAGGCGGAAAATTGCAAGTGCGGCCAGATTAACGCAGACGACATTGGTTGCCAGAAGCAGGAATGTCCCATAGGCCAGATCAAATTGCCCGTTACCGAGAGTAAGGCCAAGTGTCACGGCAGGCGGCATTAAGGCTACCGCAACCATAACCCCGACAAGGGCGCTGGACGCACCCATTGTTAATGACAAGACAGCTGCCGCTCCGGATGCTAATGCGAGCACGATACTGGCAAAACCGACATTGGTACGATTCATCATTTCAGTACTTTGCAAGACGGCATCATTGGAAACCAACAAACTGGCGAGCATGGTAATAATAAGGGTAAAGGTCAGGCCAATGGCATTCGTCTTCAT
>DAOPJS010000235.1:0-2802 GCA_035399785.1 Alphaproteobacteria bacterium | reverse complement strand
CGTTTTCCACCGTCAGGATGCCGTTACCGATGGCCAAATTCTTTTCAACGGACAGCTGCATAATCCCGCGCGCACTTTCATTGGCGACGGTGTCATAATGGGTTGTTTCCCCGCGAATGACACAGCCAAGCGCGACAAAAGCATCATAACGCTGTCCTTTGTTTTCATCCCCCGCCGCAAAAGCAATGGCCGCCGGAATTTCCAAAGCGCCCGGAACACTGACGCGGTCATAAGTGGCACCTGCTTTTTCAAGGGCGGCAATGGCTCCTTGCGCTTGCATATCGGCGATATGACCGTAAAAACGGGCCTCCACCACCAAAACATGGGGAGCATTCTGCGCTGTTTTTTGATTATTCTTATCGTTCATCGCCGTTCAAATAATTTATTCCTGCGAAGTAATAGGCTGGTAGCCCGCAATATTCAAGCCATAACCGTCCAAACCGACGACGGCTTTCGGACTATTGGTCATCAGGGTCATGTTGCGCACGCCGATATCCAGCAGAATTTGTGCCCCGACGCCATAATCACGCAGGGTATGGCTTTCCCCTTCTCCCTTTTTCATCAGCGATTGTGACAGGCTGTGGGGGTTGGGCTCCCTCAACAGGACAAGAGCCCCGCTGCCTGCCTGCCCGATCATTTCCATGGAACGGGAAAGAATGCTGTTTCCCGCCCCTAATAAATCATCCATTAAATGAACCGCGTGCATTCTGACCAGTGTTGCTTCGTCAGGTTTTATCTCTCCCTTAACCAAAACAACATGCTCTGCGTAATGCACTTTGTTCGCATAAAGATATAATTTGAAATCACCACCATATTGGCTGGTGAAATCCGTCTCCAAAATTCTTTCAACCAGTTTTTCTGTGCGGCGGCGATAGGCAATCAAATCAGCAATCGTGCCGACCTTTAATCCGTGATATTGGGCAAAGGAAACCAGATCGGGCAGACGTGCCATGGTGCCGTCATCATTCATGATTTCACAAATGACTCCTGCGCGGGAAAAACCTGCCAGATGCGCCAGATCCACGGCGGCCTCTGTATGGCCTGCGCGCACCAACACGCCGCCATCACGGGCAAGTAACGGGAAGACGTGACCGGGGGTGGCAATATCCCCCGCCGCGGTATCGGGATTAATGGCGGTTTGAATTGTATGCGCCCTATCGGCGGCGGAAATACCTGTGGTAATGCCTTCCTTAGCCTCGATTGATACCGTGAAGGCAGTGCGGTGATTGGTGTTGTTACCGCGCCCCATAAGTTGCAGCCCCAGACGATCAACCATTTTTTGTTCCATCGGGAAACAAATCAGGCCGCGGCCGTTCTTGGCCATGAAATTAATATTTTCAGGTGTTGCCATCTGCGCGGCAATAACCAAATCGCCTTCATTCTCACGATTTTCATCGTCAACGATAATGACGGGCTTGCCGTTTCTGACATCCTCGATAATTTCTTCGATAGATGACAGCGCACGCGTGTCGTCTTCCTTCGCAGCAACGATTGACGGGGAAATCTGATTCATTTTTCTCTCCTTACAAGAGGTCAAGTTTATGAATCAGGGCATGTTTGTTTGTGCCGTCATGCGCGCAGGCGCGAGGACGCAAAGCCAACAGCAACCTGACAAATACTTGCCAGTGCCGACTTGCCCTCGGGTTTACCCGCATGGCAACAACAAACAAGCTCTCTTTCATCCGGACTATAACCGTCGGCTTTAGATTTGGCCGTCATGCGGGTAAACCCGAGGACGCTACACCTTACTAAATCTGCTGTCCCCTAACGGCGAAGTTAGGGCGCTCGCGGGCTCGTAACTTTCGTTACATACCGCCGGTAGGGATTTCCACCCTGCCCTGAGAACTGCCCTATTTATAGAAAATTATGAAAGGTATATCAACCCTGCTTATCTAGGGTCTGGCGCCCATTTTATGCCATGACATATTTTTCCAGCAGAAACATTACAAACCCACTGCCTAAATTTATCACTCCCCCATAAAGCAGAAGCGCTTACAATTATTACCGCGACTATTATAATAGCACTGGTAGTAAGCAGTATTTTATCTTTCATGTATCACTTACCTTTATACTCCATCATCCGCGCCATATAGCGGGCAAGCATGTCGATTTCGAGGTGAACCTTGTCACCCTCTTTGATTTGACCCAGCGTTGTCTTCTCCCATGTATGGGGAATGATATTGACGCCGAATTGCGTTCCCTCAACCTCATTCACGGTCAGGGAAATACCATCCAGCGTGACGGAGCCTTTCGGTGCAATGAACCCCGCAAGATCTTTTGGTGCGTCAAACACCAAACGGTGTGAGTCATTTTCGCGTTTCATGCTGACCAGCGTCGCCAGCCCGTCAACATGACCCGAGACGATATGACCGCCCAGTTCATCACCCATTTTCAAGGCGCGTTCCAGATTCACTTTCGTGCCTTCTTCCCACGACCCGATATTGGTTTTGGAGATTGTTTCACCGGACACATCGACCAGAAAAATATCATCGATTTTTTGAACCACGGTGAGGCAGCATCCCGCACACGCGATCGACGCGCCGATATCGACCTGATCCAGATCAAAATTTGTATAGATACCGATGCGCGTATCCCCGCCGTCTTTTTTGACGACGCTGGCGACCGTGCCGATATCTGTGATTATACCTGTAAACATTTTGTGACTTTACCCTGCGCGTTTATAGATGTCCAAGACATCTTCACCCAGCACGACCTGCCCGACATGCCCCAGATTAATTTTCTGATCCATTTGATCAACGCCGAGCGTTCGCGCCGCATTCAACCCGTCCGCGCCGATCATGC
>DAOPJS010000234.1:0-2813 GCA_035399785.1 Alphaproteobacteria bacterium | reverse complement strand
TCCCTGTACGGATATCACGCATTTCAACTTGGATAACCGACGCCCCTTTACCGGGTTGCATGATTTCATGACCCGTGATCAGCATCAATTTACCGTTATATTCCATCACATTCCCTTTACGCAGGGTAATTGCAGCGACTTTCATTCTTTTCTTATTCCTGTGTTGTTTTGATGTCCTGAAAAAAGGCGGCGCCCATCTTTTCAAGACGTTCTTTGATTGCCGGGTCTTCTACCATTTCCAGCATCTGTGATAAACTGTTTTTTTCTTCCTCGGTCAAGCCTGCCGCCTTCTTTTTTCGCTTTTCAACGACGTTGGCCGGAACGTGGCTGAATTTTATATCCGTGACCCATTGATCGCCGAAAATATGGTTTATTTTCTCCAAAAGGACACCTTTTTGCATGATCAGCAGGGAACAATGCGCGGAAGAGGCCGCAATTTCCAAGGTTGCCTCCGGCTTATCGCCTTGGCGCTTGGGCTTGCGGTAGTGAATTTTCAACGGCTGGGCATAATCAGCCATTTTTTCGCCCATAATATCTTTCCAATGCGTGACAATGCGCCCCAAAGCGATATATTTTCGCTTGAACGTTTTGTCCGTTACTTTTGGGACGGCATCGGAAACCAGTTTAAGAGCACACATGAAAGCTACTATGGCAGTTTCAGTCAAAGGCGACAATAGCCCGAAGCCCGAGATTAACAATTTCCGTAAAAAAATTCTCTTGTGGTATGACAAGCATCAGCGACGCCTGCCATGGCGAGCGGTTAAAGGGCAAAAACCTGATCCGTATTATGTCTGGCTGTCAGAAATCATGCTTCAGCAAACAACCGTTATAACAGTCGGTCCGTATTTCGAGAAATTTACCGCCAAATGGCCGACGATCCATGATCTGGCCAAGGCGGACCGTGAAGATGTCATGCATGAATGGGCGGGACTGGGCTATTACGCCCGTGCGCGTAACCTGCATAAATGTGCACAAATTGTCAGTAATGAGTTAAACGGCGCCTTTCCCGAAGATCAGAAGGATCTGGAAAAATTACCGGGAATAGGGGGGTATACCAGTGCCGCCATCCGCGCCATTGCTTTTAACAAACCTGCCAATGTCGTTGACGGCAATATCGAACGGGTTATGGCGCGCCTTTATGCCATTAGGCAGCCACTTCCTGACAGTAAAGCCAAATTAAAGGAACTGGCGGCCGATCTGGCCGATGATCGAAACGACAGACCCGGTGATTATGCGCAGGCGCTCATGGATTTGGGCGCGACTATTTGTACGCCGACGTCACCGAAATGCAGCCTGTGCCCTGTATCGGATATGTGTGCGGCGTGCGCGCTTGGGATTGCCGAAACTCTGCCGGCCAGAAAAGCAAAGAAAGCAAAACCGCAAAAATATGGGGAGGTTTACTGGATTACAAATAAAGGAGGAGAGGTTCTGTTTATCCGCCGCGGCGAAAAAGAAATGCTGGGCGGAATGCCGGGGTTGCCAACATCGGAATGGAGAGAAAAAACAATCAAGAAGCCCCCTGCCAAAAGCATCAGGCATAGCTTTACCCATTTTGATCTGACCCTTGAAATCAAGGCGATGACGGCAGAAAAAGCACATAAAATCGGTTTAATTCCGCCCGAAAAAGACCATTATTGGGTGGCATCATCCAAAGTAGGGGAACTGGGTCTGCCGACCCTCTTCGCCAAAGCTGTTAAGCTTATGAAATAAAAAGGAAAGTTTGTACTTTTTTAGAGAAGGAATTATACTAAAGGCATGAGAATCTTCGCATTTATTGCTATCCTTGTTTCGTTTTCACTCTCCCCGGAATTTGTCCGCGCCCAAGATACGCTGGATGAAGGAGATTTTGTCGCGGCGCCCGACATCACTTTTGACTCAACGTCGGAGGACGAAACCGATGATGAATTCGGCAAGGACTTTGCCGAAGATGAGGAAGTAACGGTGATGGAAGATAAATATGCCGGCCAATATGTTGAGCCGACATTGCAAAACATTTCTAAACTTTACTGGAAAAAAGGTGCCCTTGTTGAATCAAATGATACCGCAATCGATAATTACATGCTGATTAACGAGTGCGATATTTACGAGAAATTTTATAAAGACGATTTCGAATGGCAACGCATCCGTGAAGCCGGGCGCGAAATGCTTAAAGAAAACAAAGCCAATTTTTCACAGAAATTCAAAATGGTCGTGCCGATTGACTTAGGCCGATATGACATGATGCGAAAAGGCTTCCCGTTGATCAATAAAACAGCGTTTAAGGATTTACGCCGCGTTGAAATCGGCGGCAATTCCAACAGACAGCGCGTCTGCGGCGTTGATAACATTATTGAGAATTATCCAAGAAACCTGATCCTGATCCTGAACAAGCCGTTCTCATATGAGTTTGTCCAACTGGACGAGCATGTTGCGCAGGCATTTATTATTCGCCGCAAATACGAAAAAATCGTCCGTCCGAAAGAACTTGAAAACAAAACATATGATCGTTTGGCCTTTGCCCGCATCCGTATCACTTTTGCAGATTATCAGGGAGAAACACGCGGAAGCGATAACTTCCCGTTAGCAGTTATGTTCGGACGACTGGATGGTATCGATATCTTTGAAGATGCCGGTGAGAAGCGTTTGCTTACCAGCGTTGATTATAAATAATCAGCCGCGTGATTTGGAAATCTGGACACCGACACTTGTTTGGTTGCCCATAACGTCAGGCTTTTCAACGGACACACAAACGGCATGAACAGATGCATGTGTAAAGCATGACTCGATAATCATTTCCGCAAAGGTCTCGACAAGATTGATATGAGGACCTTGTG
>DAOPJS010000233.1:0-2814 GCA_035399785.1 Alphaproteobacteria bacterium | reverse complement strand
CAAAGGGGTTTTAATCGGGTCTTACTAGGGGAAAATACTGATTTTTCAGGGGTTTCCTATTGTTGTTTGATTTGTTTTACAGTAGCCTGTTTAAGTAAACATAATCTTTCTACATTCAAGAAAAGATGAAATCGCGAATAAAGCAAAAGTCAATTTCAGGTTTTGCCCCTGCATTCTTGCTTGGGGGAAGAACCGGTTCCTTTACATTTATGGCGATGGCGTCTTGTTTGGTTGTTTTGGGATTGGTAAGGCCACAATTGATGGCAGATGCCAGATTGGCAGCAACTGATATTATGACCCCTGTTTTAAGTGCCTTTACCCAACCATTTCAAAATATGGCCGAGGCTGTCAGCGGAGTATCCGGTGTTGCGGCGTTACGTGCTGAAAATGCACAGTTAAAGGCAGAGAATATCCGCTTGAAGGAATGGTACCAAACGGCATTGATGCTTCAAGCAGAAAATCAATCCCTACAAGAACTCTTAAATTTAAAAGTTGATCCTGCTTATAAGTATATAACGGCACGTGTCATATCTGATGCAGGTAATGCCTTTGTGAAAACGATTCTTGTTGCTTTGGGGAGCGAAGAAGGCGTACAAAAAAATCAAGCTGTCCTTGCAGGAGAAGGGATGATCGGCCGCATTATCGAGGCAGGTGAAAAATCTTCCCGTATTTTGCTTTTGAACGATATTAACTCACGTATTCCTGTTCTTATTGAAGGCAGCAGTCAGAAAGCCATTCTTGCAGGCAATAATACAGAGTTTCCAATACTCAAGCACCTTCCTGAAGATGCGGGAGTTATTGAGGGAGCCCGTGTGGTTACGTCGGGTCATGGCGGTGTTTTTCCACCGGGTTTGCCGATTGGACGTATTGTTAAGTCGCCCGATGGTGAGTTGATTGTAAAGCCGTATGCTGAAGTAAATAAAGTGAGCTTTGTTCGCGTGATTAACAGTAACACGGATAAAAATCTTATAAGGGCAGATAACCAGTCCTTATTCCAGTAATGTTAGGCATCATCGATGCTTGAGTTGTTTTCTTCTGAAAAAATTGATTGGCTTTGGCGTGTTGCATTAGCACATGCAGTTATCTTTTTTCTTTTTATGTTGGGGTTGGTTAGTTTTTCTATTCCTATGTCAGGTGCCATAAGACCTTTTTTTATTTTAATGGCAATCTATTATTGGGCCATTAACAGGCCGACATTAATTCATCCCTTTTTGGTTTTTGTATATGGGATTATTTTTGATTCAGTTCTCGGTTTCCCTATTGGCGTCCATTCTTTAATTTTTTTAACAACACAATGGATTATCAAAAGGCAAAGAGCCTTTTTTCTTGGTCAGACCTATCTTGTCGTATGGATGGGATTTGCAATGACGGCATTATCTGTTCTGCTTATTGAGTGGCTTTTTTTTAGTGCCGTGGCAGAGACGTGGCTTCATATAAAGCCAATGTTTTTCAGTTTTTTAATAACGGTTTTGTTTTTTCCTATCAGCACGCTTATTTTTATTGCGATCCATCGCCTCTTGCCGATAAAACAAAAATCGTATTTCTAGTAAAAGTAATATGGACAAAGAAGACCAGAAATCAAAAAGTTTTACCCGCCGGGCCTTTGTTGTAGGGGCCTGTCAGGGGGCATTGCTCGCAGTTTTAGGGGGTCGTCTGGCGTGGCTGCAGGTGGTCGAGGGTGGCCGTTATAAAACCCTCTCTGATAAAAACAGAATTAATGTCAAAATGATTGCTCCTTCAAGAGGGCAAATTGTTGATCGCTTCGGGGTTCCTTTAGCAGTTAATAACCAGAATTTTCGTGTTTTATTGGTTCCCGAACAAACCGATGATATGGAGGAATCTTTAAATAAGCTGGCGGAGTTAATTGATGTCAGTGATAAAAAAATACAGCAGGTAATCAAGGAATCAAAAAAATCCGCCTCTTTTGTTCCGCTGGAAGTTATCGATAATCTGGATTGGGAGGAGGTATCAAAACTTGAAGTCAATATAACGGATTTGCCGGGTATCAGCATTGATGAGGGAGAAATAAGAAATTATCCATATGGTGAGGCAACAGGCCATATTGTCGGATATGTAGGATCAGTTAGTAAAAAGGATTTAACAGGAGATCCTGTTCTGACATTACCTGGTTTTCGTATTGGGAAGACCGCTATTGAAAAATCATATGACATTGAGTTAAGAGGTGAGGCGGGGACGTCCCAAATGGAGGTTAACGTGCGTGGCCGTGAGGTCAGGGAGCTTCATACAGATCAAAGCAATAGTGGTAAACGGTTATCGCTTTCGATAGATGCAGAATTACAGCGCTATTGTCAGCAACGGCTTGGAGAACATAAAAGTGCCAGTGCGATCATTATGGATGGTCATACGGGCGCTATCTATGCCATGGCATCGCAACCCGGGTTTGATCCCAATTTATTTACACGCGGTATTACAGCGGAAAGGTGGGAGGAGCTTCTTTCCAATCCTGCGTTTCCGTTAAACAACAAAGCTGTATCAGGGCAATACCCACCGGGATCTACCTTCAAAATGGTGACGGCAATGGCGGCGATGGAACAAGGAGTGGCAACCGGCGGAACAATGGTCAATTGTCCGGGTTATTTTGAATATGGGTCAGATAAATTTCATTGCTGGAAATTATCAGGACATGGAACAATGACGGTAACCAGTGCCTTAATGCAATCATGCGATACATATTTCTATAAGCTGTCTACAGAGATAGGAATTGATAATATTGCAAAGATGGCACATAGATTGGGTTTAGGGCAGACGTATGATTTTGATCTCAAAGAAGAGAGAGAGGGGCTTATTCCGTCT
>DAOPJS010000232.1:0-2842 GCA_035399785.1 Alphaproteobacteria bacterium | reverse complement strand
AACTGAACAAACAACGGTTTCAAATTGCCGAAAAGATTCTTAAAGAAATTAATGAGCGCCTGACATTCCTGATGAATGTCGGATTGGATTATCTGTCACTTTCGCGTTCCTCTGCCACCTTATCGGGCGGCGAGAGCCAGCGTATCCGCCTTGCCTCGCAAATCGGCTCGGGGCTGACAGGCGTGCTTTATGTTCTGGATGAACCCTCCATCGGTTTGCACCAGCGTGACAATAACCGCTTGCTGGAAACCCTTCGCCGCCTGCGTGATTTGGGCAATACCGTTCTTGTTGTTGAACATGATGAAGATGCCATCCTCTCCGCCGATTATCTGATTGATATGGGACCGGGCGCCGGTGTCCATGGCGGGAATGTTGTTGCCAAAGGCACACCGAAGGAAGTCATGAAATCAAAAGACAGCCTGACCGCTGATTACTTAAGCGGGAAGAAAGAAATTGCTATTCCAAGACAACGCCGCAAAGGTAAAAAAGGACAAGTTTTAAAACTTATCGGTGCCACAGGAAACAACTTGCAAAATGTGACGGGGGAAATTCCTCTGGGCACACTGACCTGTGTCACGGGCGTCTCAGGTTCGGGAAAATCAACTTTTACGATTGATACGCTTTTCCGCGCCGCGTCACAAAAATTGATGAAAAGCCGTGAATTCCCTCTTCCTTACAAGGAAATCAAAGGGCTGGAATTTATGGACAAGGTGATCGACATCGACCAATCTCCTATCGGCCGCACACCCCGCTCTAACCCTGCCACTTATACAGGAGCCTTTACCCCCATCCGTGAATGGTTCGCAGGATTACCTGAAGCCAAAGCGCGCGGGTATGGCCCGGGTCGTTTTTCATTCAACGTTAAAGGCGGTCGCTGTGAAGCCTGTCAGGGGGACGGCGTGATTAAAATTGAAATGCACTTCCTGCCTGATGTTTATGTGACGTGTGAAACATGTCAAGGAAAGCGCTATAACCGCGAAACACTGGATGTTAAATTCAAGGGTAAAAACATCGCCGATATTCTTGATATGACGATTGAAGATGCCGCAACCTTCTTTAAGGCTGTACCAAGTATCCGTGACAAAATGGAAACGCTAAAGCAGGTCGGATTGGATTATATTAAGGTCGGCCAGCCTGCCACCACCCTTTCGGGCGGCGAAGCACAGCGGGTTAAATTATCAAAAGAACTTTCCAAACGATCAACGGGTAAAACGCTTTATATTCTGGATGAACCGACAACAGGTCTGCATTTCGAAGATGTCCGTAAATTGCTGGAAGTCCTTCATAGTCTGGTTGACCAAGGCAATACCGTTGTCGTAATCGAACATAATCTGGAGGTCATCAAAACCGCCGACCATATCATCGATATCGGCCCGGAGGGCGGCCACAAAGGCGGCAAAATCCTCGCCAGCGGCACTCCCGAAGACATTGCTGCCACAAAGGGCAGTTATACGGGGCAATTCCTGAAACCTATTTTAGACAAGCACAAAGCCGGCAAAAAGGCGGCGTAACTTCCTGTCTGTTCTGTCCGAATGATCTGATATATAATGGGGCAATACTTGCCCTGTACAGGAGAAAAAAATGAAAAAAAATGTAGGTAAAACCGATAAAATTATCCGCCTTTCCATTGCCGCCGTTCTCATCGGCCTTTATGCCACAAATGTTGTCCAAGGAACACTGGGATTGGTCGCCTTGGGCGTGGCCGCCCTCATGGCGCTGAGTGCTGCTGTTTCTTTCTGCCCTGCCTATTTGCTATTAGGGTCAAAATCCTGTGGCACGGCATGTTGTGGCGGCTGTAAATCAGACGATAAAAAAGAAGCCTGATCTGTAGTTTAGGTATTTATTTTTCGCGCCTTGTGTATTCGGCTTTGGCTGTCGGTTTGGAAAACAGCCAGCCTTGCGCTTTATTGACACCTATGCGGATCAGATAATCCAACTGTTCCTGTGTCTCGACCATTTCAGCAATTGTGGTAACACCCAAATCCTGACACATACGCGCAAGGTTGCGCACCATCGCCTCATCACGGGAGGAGTTCAGCGCGTCACGAATATATTTCCCGTCGATCTTCACACAATCAATATCCAAACCGTTCAGATATTGGAATGACGCCGCCCCGGCCCCAAAGTCATCCAGACAGACTTCAAATTTACGCTGACGCAGGCGTTGAATATAACGATTTACTTTTTCCAGATCGGCAATCGCCGTACTTTCTGTTATTTCAAAAAGTAGATTCTTGGGACTGCATCCTGACTCATCAATGGTCTCTAACATTTTAGTAAAGAAACTCTCACTCTGGATTGATTGCCCCGAAATGTTTACTGCGACCCGCAGATCAGGATTGTCTTTCTTACGGTGATGCACATAACCAATCGCTTGTTTTAAAATCGCCATATCAACATCAGGCGCAATTCCGATGTCTTCCCCAAATACGATCAACTCATAAGGGGAGTCTTCAGTAGTAAAACGAACCAAGGCTTCGTAATGACAAATATCTTCGCTGGGAATATGAACAATCGGTTGAAAATTGAGTTTAAACGCCTGCTGCCCGACCAATGTTTTCAAACGCGTAATTTTGGCAGCATTCTCATGCAGATAATGATCAAAACCACGGCTCAGATTATCTCCCGCCGCATCCAATCCGTTTTTTTCAATCTGGTTGATTGTATAAATCAGGGCGCGGCGCGCCTCCCGCTCGTTCAGGCTATCCATATCCGCCTCAACGGTTTTACTTTTCAGACCGACATCTTCCCCTTTGGTGGAAGAGCGTGAAACAAGTTCCTGAATTTTCTTCTCAATAAAATCCGGTGTTATTTCCGTGTCATGAATGATTGCATATTTTCC
>DAOPJS010000231.1:0-2844 GCA_035399785.1 Alphaproteobacteria bacterium | reverse complement strand
CGTCGGCGCATGGACATGGGGCGGCGGATGGTTATCCGAAATGGGATTTAAGGATTTTGCAGGCTCCACAATCGTTCATTCTGTCGGTGGATGGGCAGCGTTGACAGGCGCCATTTTACTGGGAGCACGCCGTGGCCGTTTTGAAAGTAATGCCAAGCCACTCCGTGGGAATTCTCTACCGCTTATTACCTTGGGAACATTCGTCCTTTGGTTTGGCTGGTTCGGCTTTAACGGCGGGTCACAATTATCCATCGCGACGACAGCAGACGCTATCGCCGTGGCCAAAATCATGGGTAACACAAATATAGCCGCTGCGGCGGGAACTATTGTTGCCATGTTGTATTTTGTCTTTATGCGCCGCCGCATTGATTTGACCATTGTTTTAAACGGCGCTCTGGCGGGGTTGGTTGCCATTACGGCAGAGCCCCTTTTGCCGACAAAAATGATGGCAGTCGGCATTGGGGCGGCAGGCGCATTGATCATGATTGCAACAACTCTAACGCTTAATAAATTCAAGATTGATGATGTTGTCGGCGCGGTTCCTGTTCATTTGTCCTGCGGCATATGGGGAACGATCGCCGTCGTCTTCAGCAACCCTGAAGCAAGTCTGGCAACACAGCTTATCGGTATCGGCTCTGTGGGATTATTTATGGGGATTACCAGCCTGCTTCTTTGGGCCTTTATGAAATACACCATCGGCATTCGCCTGCACTGGTCCCAAGAAGACCGCGGCCCTGATCTGTGTGAGCTTGGCGTGCGGGCTTATTATCTTGAAGAAGAAAAGATTACCATGAGTGCTTCTTAGCTTTTAAACCTCCTATACACACCAACCTTGGCCATATATCTGATTTCAGGTATATGGCCATTTTTTTTCAGCTTATTTTCTGACGGCGCCTTTACAGGGGAAGACTTCAAACAAGGCCAGACTGACGGCCGGCGCGGCGATGAAGGCATCATGCTGTGCGTTACCTTCCAGATATTTCCAGACAATATCCTGCAAGTCGCTCATCTTGACTGTATTAGGAACGCAAATATCAATGCTTGGCGCCGTTCCTAATGAGCGCAACAGATTGTGGTAATCGATAATACCGGCAATATACGCCTGACATGCTGTGCTGCCGCCGGGAACAACTTCTTTCCCTTCCGCATCACGTTTGCAAATTTCCAGTAAATAGGCTCCTGATATCAACGCCCCTGTTGCCTGTGCCTTAACAGGCCGCGGCATCATGGCGATAACCGCTATCAAAAGTAATGAAATAAGCCGCATGTTACTTTTCTTTATTGGCAACTTTTAGTTGCTGCAAAATTGCAAAAGGTGAATCTTCGGGTTTGGATTCAACTTCCGCTTTATATATGTTTTGACGTGGCTCTCTCTTGTCTTTTTGCTTTTTATCTTTGGGTTTGAATTTTTTCTTATCTGAAGAAAACTTTTTTCCGTCTGCAAATTTATTATTTGGTCTTGATCCTGCGGTTTTCGGATCGATGGCTTTTCCTTTTTTCAAACGGAAGGTGGCAAGCTCCGGCTTTTCCTGAGGTTTTGGTTCTGCGGTTTGTTCGGCTTGTGCTTCTTCAGCAGATTTTACGTCTTCTGTCTTTTCATCTTCGGTTTTCGCCTCATCCGCAGGATCATGAATTTTGGTATGTCCCATCGCCTCTAACACGGCATATAAATCGGCAATATTACTGCCCAGCCATTCGGCCATTTGATGCTGCGCCATGAATTTACCATCCTTGGCACCATCGTAAACAGCACAAATAACACGGTCCAGCATATCGACACGAATGGAACGCGGCCCGTAAACAGGATAGCCAATGGCACGATAGTAATCAGGATCAATTTCCTTTCCCACGACCGAGAAAGAAACAATACCGTCAGCGGGGACTTCCGCAGGAAGCGGTTTATTATTCCAAAGCGTCAGAAGTAATGCACGCAGACGCACTGCCGCCGGTTTATTCAATTCAGGAAGAAAAACAATCAAGGGTCCGAAACGGATTTTCTTGGACCTTAGCGTTGCCCGTTTTTCTTCATCCATTTGCGCGATTAAATCTTCCAGATCCGCACGCGGCACTATTCCCATTGCCTCATGCAGTTTTTGGGCAATTTCTTGCGCCGCGCCTTCGGCAATATCGCTATCGAGTAATTTAAAAAGCGGCTCCAGTTCGGCGCGCACATAACGCAGCAACCATTCCTGAATAAATTTCAAGACAGCGTCTTTGTCCTGATCCGCCAAGACCGGGCTATCAATCAAAACACAAGAAGGTGCCAGTAAAGCATCCCCCTTTTTAATGGTTGCCACAGGCTCCCCGGGCATAGGATTGGTTAAATCTTTTTGCCAAGTGATACGGCCATCTGCCGCCAGCTTTAGCTGCTTATCTATCGAATTTAAAATCATGTTCCTTTTATCTACCTGAACTATGAGAAATATTAAAGGAAAAATAGGGAAAAACAGGCTTTGGTGAAAGGGAAAAACTTGATAAAGTGCCCACCGCCACAATAACCCTGCCCGGAAAGACCGATTATGCTGCGTTTTGCGACTTATTTCTGCCTTATATTTTGCCTTTTTCTTACACCTGCCTTTGCGGCAAATGTAAATAAAGAAGGCGCTGAACGGCTTAAAACACTGTTTTCCAAGCAGATTGAAAAGCGTAGAAAAAATCTGGAAGAACGCGGTGGCACCTTAAAGACCGAAGGCGACATTGTGGTTGAACAGGCGGATAATTATTACGCCGTCACTCTACCATCAATGACAATTTCCGACGGAAACGGGATGGATGGCAATATCGGTTTAATCGCCATCAATGCCACCCCCACAGATACCCCTGATGACTGGACGATGTCCATCG
>DAOPJS010000230.1:0-2850 GCA_035399785.1 Alphaproteobacteria bacterium | reverse complement strand
CCAGCGACCCTGTCAGCATTGAAGCCTCATCGGATAAAATATCACCGAACAAATTATCAGTGACGATTACATCAAATTGTGATGGGTTGCGCAGAAGCTGCATGGCGCAGTTATCGGCATACATATGCTCCAGTGTGACATCAGCATACTCAGCTTTGTGTAGGGCGGTCATGTCTTCACGCCATAATTTGCCGCTTTCCATGACATTGGCTTTTTCGCAGGAGGTGACTTTGTTACCGCGCTTGCGTGCCAGTTCAAAAGCCACACGCCCTACGCGCTCAATCTCGTAGGTTTCATAGACCTGCGTATTAACGCCGCGGCGTTGTCCGTTGCCAAGATCTTCAATGCCACGCGGCTGTCCGAAATAAACTCCGCCGGTAAGTTCGCGAACGATAAGAATGTCTAATCCCTTCACAATTTCAGGTTTCAGGGTAGATGCCTCAATTAACGCGTCAAAGACAAGGGCAGGGCGTAAATTGGCGAATAATCCCATTTCTTTGCGCAGGCGAAGTAAGCCTGCCTCGGGGCGTTTATCGTAATCGACATTATCCCATTGCGGGCCGCCAACAGATCCCATGATCACGGCGTCAGACGCCTTGCATTTTTCTAATGTCTCATCGGCCAACGGAACGCCATAGCGGTCATAGGCCGCGCCGCCGATATCGTCTTCATGCAAGGTAAAAGAAACGCCGCTGTTTTCTTCCAGCCAGCCAATTACTTTGCGTACTTCCGCCATCGCCTCGTGGCCGATGCCATCACCGGGAAGAATAGTCAGGGTGTGATTTTTTGTCATGAGTAAAGCCAGCTACGTTTTTGTTGATCTTTATTTTCAAATTCTTTGATAAAGTTTTTCTTTTCCAGCGTCAGGCCGATATCATCCAGACCGTTCAGCAGGCAATGCTTGCGGAAGGGATCGATGTCGAAATCAAAAGAGAATTTATTACCGCGTTTGATCGTCTGTTTTTCAAGATCAATTTCCAGCGGCGCATCAGGATTTGCCTCGGCTTCTTCCATTAACTGGTCAACTTGTTCTTGCGGTAATTGAATGGGTAAGATGCCGTTTTTAAAACTATTGTTGTAAAAGATATCGGCAAAGCTCGGCGCGATGATACATCGGATGCCCATATCCAAAATAGCCCACGGCGCATGCTCGCGCGAAGAACCGCAACCGAAATTCTCTCCTGTCAGTAAGATAGAAGAATTTCTGTATTCAGGTTTATTTAAAACGAAATCAGGTTTTTCGCTGCCATCTTCGTTATAGCGGATATCATTGAAGGCATGAACGCCCAGACCTGTCCGTTTGATGGTTTTCAAGAACTGCTTCGGAATAATAATATCAGTGTCGATATTAATCATTCTCAACGGGGCGGCTATACCGCTAAGTTTCGTAAATTTTTCCATCGTTATTTTTTAGCTGTCTATCAGTTGAAAATCAATAAAACGCTGCAACATAGAAGGATCAAAGGCATCTTCATATTTTTTTCCGGTTTTTAATCTTGCCAGGGCTGCTTCTTGGTCACGCTGTTCCAGTTGGTGGGGGCGATGGATCATATCGCCGTCAAAAGCATCAATAATGCATATTGCCTTAATCACTTTCCCCAAATCATCTCCTTTCAGGCCGTTCAAACCTTCACCATTGATTTTCTCATGATGATAAAGCTGTATTGCCTTAATAACCTTGATATGGGGATGATCTTTTAATTCTTGCGGGCAGTCCTTGATGGCTTCATCAATCATTTCCGTGCCGTGCAACGGATGTTTCTTTTTTTCCAGTCTTTCTTCCTCCGTCGGACGATGGGGAAGAGACCAGATATTAATATCGTATGATGGATGTGTTTTTCCTAAATCCTGAAACAGATTGGCATCATAGAAATTGCGCCCTGCATGGTCGGAAAATCCCAGCTCTGCCGTCAGAAATTGTCTGCCGATTGCGGATGTTCTGACCAGATGCTTGGCTAATGTATCGCCGTAATGATTAATACCGGCGCCATAATTTTCAATTTGTTGCCAGAGCCTGTCTTCTATTGGCCTGAAATATTCTTGAAGAACAGGATCATCCTGAACATCATAGCTTTCAATTAATTGGTCGATATTGGCGGAAATCATAGACATATGGCCTTATAAGGCCTGTTTTGAAGCATTTAAAGTGATTTCTTACAAGGGGTGATAATTGTAACCAAATTAAGTTATTGACAATTATGTCAATAATATGCGAGCTTCCAACCCTAAGTTTTATAAGGAGTAGAAGAATGAATACATTAAAAAGCCTAAAGTACGCGGTGCCTGTTGCTCTTGGTATGGCTTTCTCATCACCCGCAAGTGCAGAATCCTTTACAATTACGGTAGATGATTTTGATTTTAGTGAAAATGTATGCCCTGACGTCGTTGTTGTTGATATTCCGTTTTGTACCGATGAATGCGGTCAATTTTTAAAACGTGAACGTAAGGCAGCCGTCGCTGAAGCTTTTGCAAAGGCAGATCTTAATGGAGACGGAACTACTCTGGCGTATATTACGGCTTCTGCATCACGCCTTTCGCCGACGGAGCATAACCAGGCATTAAGTGAAGGACGTCTTGCTTTAGCGTCACGTTTGGCCAAAGCGGAAGGCGCCAAGGTGGTATTTACTGCTGCTTATGGTGAAACACGCGCCCGCGGTACGGAAGCTGCTGATTATCCTGAAGATCGCTATGCCAGAATATTTTTTACAGAAGCATCGGGCAATATGGTTCAGACAAAAGACGGCACAATCAAGCCGCGTGAAGGCTTAGAAGTTATTGGTTTTAGAGCCCCTGCTTGTAACAGCCACCTTAGAAACGGTCCGCCCGTAAACTAAGTCATAAAATTTAAAA
>DAOPJS010000229.1:0-2856 GCA_035399785.1 Alphaproteobacteria bacterium | reverse complement strand
TTTCATCGGCGGCTACAATTTTTGCTTTAGCTTCACAGGATGTTTTAACGGCATAGGAAACCGCGTCACTATCGAGCGCCAGAACATTTTCACCGTTCTTTTCCAGCCATTCGAAGAAAGCCAGATCATTAATCAATCCGTATTTTACAATCTCCGCATAGCCGGCTTTTAATTCCCGCTCAGGCAATGTGCCGAGCGTTCCGATATCACACAGAACGACTTTGGGTTGATAAAAACTACCGACCAGATTTTTTCCCTGAACCGTATTAATGCCGGTTTTTCCCCCGACGGAACTATCTACCTGGGCGAGCAACGTTGTCGGAACCTGTATATAGGGAATGCCGCGCATGACAACCGAAGCCGCAAAACCGCCAAGGTCGCCGATAACCCCGCCGCCGACAGCCATTAAGACACTGTGGCGATCAACCTTATTTTCCAAAAGCCAATCTAAAACCTTCTGCAGACCGTCATAGGATTTTGTCGGTTCCCCACCTTTTACCCCGAGAGTTTTTGTGTCGGCCGCTTTTCCTGCCAAGGCTTCTTCCAAAACCTGCACATAGGGATATACGTTTTTGTCGTAGAGAATAAAAACCTTACGGGCCGATAAATCTATCGGAATCAATTCTGCTGCCTTTTCAAGCAAGCCCTTGCCGATATGGATGGAATAAGACCTCTCGGCCAGATCAAGATCAACGGTGGTGATGTCGCTCATAATAGATGGATATTAGGATAATGAGAGTTTGTTGTATATAGCGTCACTGACTCTGGCCAGTGTTTCCTGTGGGCTTTCATCGCGTGTTTCAACAATTAAATCCGCTTCTTGATAGATCGGATAGCGTTTATTAATCAATTCCTGAAGAATTTCACGCGGATTGCCGGCCATTAAAAGGGGACGCCCCTCGCCGCTGCCCACGCGCTTTACCAGAACATCAAGATCAGCTTTAAGGAAAACGGATAATCCTGCCTCTTTAATCACTTGTCTTGTTTGATCATTCATAAAGGCGCCGCCGCCCGTGCCGATAACATGGGGGTTTGTATCACGCATCAGATCCTGAATTACATCCCGCTCGACCTCACGGAAATGCGGCTCACCACTTTGAGCAAAAATTTCGGGAATGCTGCGCCCTTCTCTTTTGACGATTTCGTCATCGGAATCAACAAAGCCATAGCCAAGCTCATCCGCCAGCATATTTCCGATACTGGTTTTTCCTGCGCCCATAAGGCCGATAACAACAAGCGGCTTTTCCAAGTTTGCCCTTATAAAGTCAGATTTCAAATTTACTAATGCATTAATACTCATGGTGGCTGTGTGTATTACATAAAAAGCCCAGCCGTAAAAGTAAAAATTTTAAACTCTAATTGCATTCATAGAATGGCTTGATTAGAGTCCCCGAAACAAGAGGTGGAGATGATTTTTTTCAAAATATTATTTGTCGGTATCCTGGTAATTCTGATTGGTGGTTTTTCCTATTTTGCTTTTGTAGATGTTCCTATCCACCAAAGTGAAAAAGTTGAAACCCTGACCGCGGCCGATTTCCAAAATTAGTTCTCATGCGTTTTTTCCTTACTTTTACGGCTCTTTTGTGCCTGATTTCCTTCCCTGCCAAAGCAAATGAAGGCGCCGGCCTGTTGCACAGCGACTTAAATGGCGCCCTGCCAAAGGCTTTATGGCGCGGACAGCCAAGATCAGAGATTAATTTCCTGCTGAAACAACTTCCTCCCGATGCTTCTTTACGCAGTATTCAGGAAATAAAGCGCAATATGCTGCTCTCCAATTATGACACCAGCCTGATTAATAATGATATAGAAGTCCCCGAAGGCGAGGATTTCCTGACATTGCGTCTGGAAAAATTGACGGAAATGGGATTGTGGGAAGATGCCTTCAGCCTTTACACCAAAACCACGGAAGATCCGGGGGAAAACAACAAGCTGGCACAGGTCGGCGTGACCCTCATCCTCCTGAAAAAAGGTCTGTCGACGGCCTGTCTGGAAGAAAAAGTAATCGCCCCGCGCTTCCCGAATACCGAATTCTGGACGTTAATGGATAATGTCTGTGATACTGAGCTGGGCACAAATGAGGTCTTGAGCACGCAATTAGCCGCCAGCCCTGTCATACAGGCCATTTATAACGAATCTAACTTCAAAATTGCCGCAAACAGCCTTGAAGCCCTTAACAAATTATCGCCGCTGGAACTGGCATTGGTTTCCGCCAAGGGCCGAATTGACTACCAAGGTATTGATTTAAAAAGAAATACCCCGCCGCGCATCATTAAAACATTTTTGAACGACCCCAAATTCCCGCAAGACAAGAAAGATTCCTTGGAGAAAATAGCTATCCAGCAGGGGTTATTGTCAGAATCACCCCTTTCCGATGAGGAGAAAAACCAATTAACCGGTGAGGAAAAACTCGCAGAAGACGTTCTTATAAAGCTGATTTCCAAGCAGCTGCGTCTGGGACAGAAAATCCCTGCGGAAGCCGTTCAGAAATTGACCGATTTGGCGGCTGAAAATCCACAAAATTTCTTTTATCTTCAAATACTTGATACATTAAAAGCGACAGAGAGCGATATAGCTGTCTCCAAAGAGGATTTGGAGCGCGCAGAAACTGCCCTATCCACACAAAATAGTGAAAAAGTTAATTTATTGAAATCACTGCTTGACAAACCCGGTGAATTTTCCAATAATCGCGACAATATTTATGAAAAACAAATAAGCTTGACTCCCGAAGGCCATTATGTAATGCCTACGGATGGTTTTGCAAACTGGCTAGAAAAAACAAAAACACACCAATTTGCAGGGCTCAGTCTACTTATTATTTTGAGTAATATTGAAGTTGATGCGAAGGCAGAAAACTCT
>DAOPJS010000228.1:0-2865 GCA_035399785.1 Alphaproteobacteria bacterium | reverse complement strand
ATTAATCAAAGCTATGGCAACAGTGGCGGGCCTGACAGGTGCCAGCCGAATATTGGGATTTATCCGTGATATCCTGACCGCCGCGATATTGGGTGCAGGGCCGATAGCGGATGCGTTCTTCGTAGCATTGAAACTGCCGAATTTTTTCCGCCGCGTTACCGCCGAGGGGGCTTTCAGTGTCGCCTTTGTCCCGCTTTATTCGGGACTGCTGGAAAAAGAGGGGGAAGAAAAATCCTCTCTCTTTGCGTCAAACGCGTTCAGCGTCATGATGGTGTTTTTAGTGCCGTTCACGCTTCTGGCAATTATTGCGATGCCGATCATTGTCGATGTGATTGCCCCCGGTTTTAATGATGATCCGCTGCGTTATGGTCTGGCGGTGGAGTTAAGCCGCATTACCTTCCCATACTTATTACTAATGTCGCTGACGGCTTTGCTGGGCGGGGTACTGAATGCGCATGATAAATTTTCGCCCTTTGCCAGCGCCCCGATCTTTTTCAATTTGTGTTTGATTATCGCCTTGCTGGCGTTAACGCCGTTTGTTGAAACGGCGGGGCATGCCCTGTCTTACGGTATCGCCGCCGCAGGCATCGTCCAGTTTTTATGGCTGGTTTACTTTGTTCGTAAATTAAAAATCGATGTGCGGATTAAAGTGCCGGAATATACCGCCAACATTAAAAAGCTTTTTAAATTGATGGGGCCGGGTGTCTTGGGCGCGGGCGTCGTGCATATCAATCTTTTTGCCGATATGATTATCGCATCGCTTTTGGCGCAGGGCTCAATCTCATACTTATATTATGCCGACCGCCTGAACCAGCTGCCGCTGGGTATGGTCGGCATTGCAGTGGGAACGGCATTGTTGCCGATGTTGTCCAAATCAATTGCGGCGAATAATAAGGAAGAAACACAGCATCTTTTCAACCGCGCGCTGGAGATATGTATGCTGCTGGCGCTGCCTGCGGCGGTTGCGCTTTTTGTCATTCCCGAAACATTGATGCGCGCTTTGTTCGAACGCGGTGAGTTTACCGCCGCGGATTCCGCCGTCGCGGCAAAAGTGTTGATGGGATATGCCATCGGTCTGCCTGCCTATATCGCCGTGAAAGTTTTCTCAACGGCCTATTGGTCACAACAGGATACACTCAGCCCCGTCAAGATTGCGATTATGACGACGGCGCTGAACATTTCCTTGGCGCTGTTGTTAATCGGTCCGTTTGGCGTGGCTGGGATTTCTATCGCAACGGGATGTGTGGCGTGGTTCCAACTTGGTTTTTTATATCGCGGTTTGAAGAAAAATGATGCGCTGCAATTTGATGCACGCTTTAAAGCCGCCATTTTAAAAATTATTTTTGCAACATTGGTGATGGGCGGAGCATTGTTGGCGGTTGACAACTATCTCCATGATTTTACGGCGCAAAGCCAGTTGACCCGTATTTTGGGGCTTGGCGGCCTTGTCATTCTGGGCTTGATTGTTTATGCGACCGGCGTTATCACAACGGGGGCGATTAAAATCGCCGATTTAAAGCGGTATTTATTAAGAAAAAAGGCTGAATAAGAATGTCAAAGAGAATCCTGTCCTGTATGCAACCGACCAATAGGCTCCATCTGGGGAATTACCTTGGCGCGCTGCGTAACTGGGTCAAAATGCAGGACGAAGGCAATAATGAATGCCTTTATGGCGTGGTTGATCTGCATGCCGTGACGGTGGCGCATAACCCCGCAGAATTGGCGCAGTCCACGCGCGAGATTGCGGCGGCCTATATTTCCGCAGGGGTTGATCCCAAGAAATCCTATATTTTTGCGCAGTCCAGTGTGCCCGCGCACTCACAGCTTTGCTGGTTGTTCACCACGCAAACCCCGATGGGATGGCTTAACCGCATGACCCAGTTCAAGGAAAAGGCAGGAAAGAATAAGGAAAAGGCCTCTGTCGGGCTGTATTCCTACCCCATCCTGATGGCGGCGGATATTTTGATATACAAGGCAACGCATGTGCCCGTCGGTGATGACCAGAAACAACATCTGGAGCTGGCGCGTGATATCGCCCAGAAATTCAATCAGGACTATGCCAATGGCGAGGAATTCTTCCCGCTGCCCGAGCCTGTGATTACAGGGGAGGCCACACGGGTGATGAGCCTGCGTGATGGGATGCAAAAGATGAGCAAATCCGCCGAAAGCGATATGACGCGGATTAACCTGACCGATGATGCGGACGCGATTGCCCAGAAATTCAAAAAGGCCAAGACCGACCCGCACCCTGTCCCGTCGAATGACAAGGAAGGAGAAGGCCGCCCCGAGGCGATGAACCTGATCGGCATTTATGCCGCGCTGAGCGATCAAAGCAAGGAACAGGTCATGGCGCAATATGGCGGCCAGCAGTTTTCTGTCCTGAAAACGGCGCTGTCCGATCTGGCGGTTGAAAAGCTGACCCCGATCACTAAGCGTATGAGCGAGTTGATGGCCGATCCCGCAGAGATTGATGCTATTTTGCGGGCAGGCGCCGAAAAAGCCAATGAACTGGCCAAGCCGACACTTGAAGAGACTATGAAGCTCATGGGTTTCTGGTCATAGGGGAATTTCCGTCTTTTTACTGTGATAATTTATCCGCCGCGTTATAATACGGGTATGAATCGCCTTGTCCTTCTATTGTTATTGGTGTTGTTCCCCTCTGCCGCGAAGGCGGATTATTTCCTCTGGCAGGATCCTGAGAGCGGTTTGACCATGACTTTTCCCGATACATGGAAAGAGCAAAATAACCGCGCCCCTGATGATGTTTTGACAATTTCCGGTCCGTCCGCAGGCGGTGATCCCGTCTGCACGATCAAGGTCAGCGACGACAGACGCTACATGATTTACCCGCCCGAATACGGCGAT
>DAOPJS010000227.1:0-2871 GCA_035399785.1 Alphaproteobacteria bacterium | reverse complement strand
ACTGCCTTCACCGTTCGAGGCTACTCGTTATCACTCCCTGACCATCGCGCCCGAAAGCGTTCCCGATTGTTTGGAGATCACGGCCAAAACCGACGATGGCGTCATTATGGGTGTGCAGCATAAAACCAAACCCATCCACGGTGTTCAGTTTCACCCCGAAAGTATTGCCACCCAGCACGGGCACGCGATGCTGAAAAACTTTTTGGATCTCATTTAAAGAGCCATGACTTCTTTAGATCAATATTTGAATAACATTTCAGAAGGTGCTGTTTTAACAGAACAAGAAATGGAATCTGTCATGCGTCAAATTATGAAGGGCGACGCACAGGATGAGCAAATTGCCGCGCTGTTGACCCGTCTGGCGGAGCGCGGAGAAGCGGTAAGCGAAATTACCGGCGCCGCCCGCGTGATGCGGGAGATGGCCGCCGGTATCAACGCCCCCTCTGACGCAATGGATTGTTGCGGCACAGGCGGCGACGGATCAGGCACCTATAATATCTCCACCGCGGTAGCTCTTGTATCGGCGGCCTGCGGCGTTCCCGTTGCCAAACACGGTAACCGCGCGGCCAGTTCCAAATCAGGGGCGGCGGACGTGTTAGAGGCGTTGGGCGCTAACCTTAATCTTTCCAAAGAACAATTGGAAATCGCGCTGAAACAATTCAATTTCTGTTTCCTCATGGCGCCGCATCATCATCAGGCAATGAAGCATGTCATGCCCGTACGTAAATCACTTGGTTTTCGTACAATTTTCAATTTACTGGGTCCGCTGGCCAATCCGGCAGGAACCAAATTCCAGTTAATCGGCGTGTTTGATAAAAAATGGGTACGGCCCATGGCAGAAGTTTTAAACAATCTGGGCACAAAGGGCGCCTGGGTGGTGCATGGTCAAGACGGGCTGGATGAAATCACCACGACAACGGCTACAGATATTGCGATTTTGAAAAACGGCGAGATAGAAGAAAAAACCATCACGCCTGACGATTATGGGCTGGAAGTAGCGATGCCCGATGACCTGAAAGGGGGCGATGCGAAGGAGAATGCCGCCGCCCTGCGCGCTTTATTGGAAGGCAAGAAAAGCCCCTATCGCGATATTGTGCTGGCCAATGTGTCGGCTGTTTTAAATATTCATGGCAAAGTTGATAGCCTCAGAGATGGTGTTGCCATCGCCGCTGCAAACATCGATAATGGTAAGGCTATGAAGGCGTTAGAAAACTATATTGAATTTTCAAAAGAGAAATAGCATGGCAAACGTCCTCGACCAGATATGCGCTGATAAACGCGATCATGTGGAACGCAAACGATACGAGCGAACCGAAAATGATCTTAAGACAATGGTTGAAAATACGCCGCCAACACGTCGTTTTATCACTTCTTTAAAAGAAAAAAACGAGGATGGTATTGCCGTCATTGCGGAGGTCAAAAAGGCCTCCCCCAGCAAGGGTATTATCCGCGCCGATTTTAACCCAGTCGAGATTGCGGGCATTTATCAAACCAATGGTGCGGCGTGTCTGTCTGTCCTGACCGATGAGCCATACTTTCAAGGTCATGATGATTATTTTACCGCGATCCGTGCAAATGTCGGCCTCCCCATGCTGCGCAAGGATTTCATGGTTGATCGTTACCAAATTTATGAATCGCGTATGCTTGGCGCTGATTGTATCTTGCTGATTATGGCGTGCCTGAGCGATGATCAAGCTGTAGAATTTTATGCTCTGGCAACCTCACTGGGCATGGATACGCTATTTGAAGTGCACGATGAAGAAGAGCTGGGGCGCGCTCTTAAACTCAAGCCGAAAATGCTCGGCGTCAATAATCGCAATCTAAAAACTTTAGAAGTTGATTTACAAACCGGTCTGGATTTGGCAAAACATATTCCCAGTGATGTTTTGAAAGTTGCCGAAAGCGGCATATACAACCGCAACCATATCAAGCAATTTTCAGATCACGGCTTTAACGCCTTTCTCATTGGTGAGAGCCTGATGCGCGAAGATGACATCGGCGCCGCCTTAAGAAATTTAATCAGTGTCAGATAAAAAAATACCAAGATAAAATTGACACAGAGGGTGAACTAATATAGAACTATAGATGAACATTCGGCCATAAAGGGGATTTTAGGCCGCTTTTTAAAGACAGGGATCTATATCATGCTCACGAAAAAACAACGCGAACTCTTGCTTCTTATTCATGATCGGATGCAACAAGGCGACGTCGCGCCGTCTTTTGATGAAATGCGTGAATCGCTCGGCCTGAAATCAAAATCGGGTATTCACCGCTTGATTACAGCTTTGGTTGAACGTGGTTATCTGGAGCGTTTACCGCACCGCGCCCGCGCATTGGAAGTAAAACGCTTGCCCGAAGGGTATGGCACCGAAAAATCTGCCCCGAAAATCAGCGCCGCTGTTGCCGCCAATGCAATGCAATCCATTCCGCTATACGGACGCATAGCCGCAGGTTCACCGATTGAGGCTATCCGCGATGAAAACGGATCTGTCGAAGTACCCCCCTCCATGCTTGGGAGTGGCGAGCATTATGCTTTGGAAGTTGATGGGGATTCCATGATCAAAGCCGGCATTAATGACGGCGATACAGTTATTATCAAAAAAGCCAATCAGGCCAATGACGGCGATATAGTCGTCGCTCTTGTCGACGGCGAGGAAGTAACATTGAAACGCTTGAAACGTAAAAGCGGCAAAGTCATTCTGGTGCCGGAGAACGACGATTATTCAGAGCAGGTTTATTCCCCCGAACAGGTTCAAATTCAGGGTAAGCTGGCCAGTCTGATCCGCACTTATCATTAATCCTTTCGGCCATTTGCTGCGGTTTGTGTCCACGGACGATTGCCGCGCGTGCCTTCGACTGTTTGGATGACAA
>DAOPJS010000226.1:0-2876 GCA_035399785.1 Alphaproteobacteria bacterium | reverse complement strand
GTGGCAAGTCGGCGTAAAAATAGTTTTTACGGGCGAAGATAGAAGTTTTGTTGATTTGTGCGTTCAGGCCTAAACCTGTTTTTACTGCTTGCTCGACACAGTGTTTATTAAGTACAGGCAGCATACCCGGCATCGCGGCATCCACGAAGGAGACTTGTGTATTTTGTTCGGCGCCGAAATCTGTGGCGGATCCTGAAAAGAGTTTTGATTTGGCGATAACCTGCGCATGGACCTCCATGCCGATAACAATTTCCCAATCGCCTGTTTCGCCTTTAACTAACTGTGCCATTTTCAATATATCTTTCTTCTATGCTAATCCTGATCAATTGCGCCATGTGCCGTAATACCGGTAGTGATATTTTGGTGGCGGACATGTTCGCGGTAAATCAGGTAAATACCGCTGGAAACTATAATCAGCGCGCCAAGCCCTGTCCAGATGTCCGGCACGGTAGAGAAGATAAAAATACCGAATCCTGTCCCCCACAGCAGTTGAACATAGTGAAAAGGGGCAACAATGGCTGTTTCGGCCATACTAAAGGCGCGGGCAGTCATCAATCCGCCGCCGATATGGAAGACGGCAATCGCAAAGAAATATAGCCAATCTGTGCCATGGGGGATATTGGATTGACCGTCCCAGAAGGTCATAACCCCGAAAACCTGCAGCCCGACGATCGTACCGAAGAGAGAGAAGGCCATCAGCGGCTCATCCTCACCGATTTTTCGGACAATCTGATAACCTGCGGCAATCAGGAAAGCACTGAAAAGCACCGCATAGGCCAAAGGCTCCAGCGGTACAAAGCCCGGACGTAAGACGCAAAGTACGCCGACAAAGCCCATCAAGATGGCAGACCATCTATGGATATGAATCTTTTCTTTGAAAAACATAAACGACAAGATAGTGCCGAAAAATGGCGCGGCAAAAATAAGGGTATATGACAGGCTGAGCCCCAATTTGTGAAAGGCGCTGATGTTTATTGTGAAGGCCACGATACCAATCAATGAACGTAAAACATGCAGCCATAGTTTTTCTGTTCTGAGTGTTGCCTTGATTCCGCCGATGACGGGAGACAGGATCAGCAAGAAAGGCAAAAAGCATAGATTCAAGAAAAAGGCGATTTCAACGGCGGCATATCCCTCATCTGCCAAAAGCTTGATGAATAAGTCACCAATCGCAAACAGGCTGAAACCTGTCACGGAAAAAAGCATTCCCTTTTTGTCTTTTAGATTTAAAGACATCGCTAATCAGACACCGTCGTTTTATGATTGATGTGTTCACGATATATCAAATAGATGCCGCTGCCAATGATTATGGCGGCCCCCAGAATGGTCCATTTCTCGGGGATTTCTTGAAAAATGAAATAGCCTATTAAGCTTCCCCATATAATCTGTGAATAGTGAAGGGGTGCCAATAATGACGATTCTCCCGCACTAAAACCCAAGGCCGATAAACTTGTTCCCCCCAGATAGAATAAACCTGCGGCAATGAAGAAGATAATATGCCCTGCCTGTGGTGGTTGCCAGTTACCATTGAGTATGATGAGAGGTATAAAGACTATCGCTTCCATAATGATTGGGATTATCACCATGTTAAAGAGTGACTCTTCAGATCCGATTTTGCGGGTAAAAATGACAAAAAAACTAAAACAAAGCGCCGCCCCCAGCATCAGTAAAGAAGCCGGTTGAACTGCAATTACGCCGGGTCTTAAGACAACCAGAACACCTATGAAGCCAATAACTATTGCCAGCCATCTGTGCCAGCCAATCTTTTCTTGAAAAAAGAAGATTGACAGCGTTGCAATCCAGAAAGGAGAAGAAAGTAAGATTGTGTATGCTTCTGCCAGGGTAATGTTTTTGAGCGCTATAACAAAACAAAGATAGCAACCTGTTCCTGCCATTGCGCGCAGCAGGTGTAATGCCTTTTTATTTGTTTTTAATAAGGAAGAAGCGCCACCGAAGCGTTTATGCGCCAGTAATACAAAAACACCGTAAAATAGTGACGGATAAAATGCCGCTTCTGCAAAATAATATAAACTTGCGATATGTTTCAAAAAGGCATCTGCCACGTTGTAGGAGGCAAAGGCCATTAAAACGAGCATAACAGCCCGCATATTCGTATTTAAATTTGTCATGAATTTTAATTTACTGGACGACGCAGCTCATAAGTTGGGTCTGCGCATAGTTTTTGAAATTCTGATCTTCTGTCAGCGCCGTCATCGGATCGGTCATGGTCGGATTACGTCTGAGAATATCTTCAAAAACTTGTGAGCCGTTTTCACCGAGATAATTCGCTACTTTTGTTGCCATACAGTTGCACAGGCCTTGCGGATTACGGCTGAGGGCTTTTGTCTGGGGATTGGTAATACAGTTGTTGTAATAGTGATCTTTTGCCGGAAAGGACATGCATGGGGCATAGACTTTGACGATCATATAATTCATCGCCTTGCGGCCATCTTCATTTTGCTGAGCCATGGCCTGAATATCTTCAACGTTCATACGCTCCATCATCTTGGCGGCGGTACAGGCACAAAGCATCTCTTTGCTTTTTTGTGTTAATCCATCGGCGGGCTGGGCCAAACAATTTTGGTAATAGGCATTGGCGGCATCTTTTGTGATGGGCGTTGCCTGTGCAGGGAAAATTGATATGAAACATCCCAGAATGGTCAAAAAAGCAAATCTCATATCATTATCCTATCTTATTTTGGATTAAGCCGCCAGTTTGGCCGCAAAATCGGGTTCAGCCTTGAAGTTGGCGGCTTGTTCCATCACGTGGCCCACCCGTAAAACGGTCTCTTCGTCCCATGGTTTGCCGATGATCTGCAGGCCTAACGGCAGTCCTTCGGCGTTCAATCCTGCAGGAACAGACATTCCCGGTAGGC
>DAOPJS010000225.1:0-2884 GCA_035399785.1 Alphaproteobacteria bacterium | reverse complement strand
AGAATGGTAAAGGCCGTTACGTCCCTTGCCTGTAAGTTTATTGGCACGCCCCCTATAAGTGGCATCGTCAGGAATGTCCCGAAAGGCAACAGGTTCTGAAACTAAATTGCCTTCGTTATTAGGTTGCATCAGCAAAACTTGTGTTGTTGGCTGAAATCCGGCTTCTGTAAACGCGTCCTTTAAGGCCGCCTTGGTCTGTCCGCGATATTCTGACGGCAATGCCGTCTTATTAACACTGGGAGAAAAACGAACAGCCCGCGAGCCGTTTTCATCGGCGAGACGCCAAAATCTCATATTCATGATAAAACACCCTTTTACGAAATACTCTAAAAAAGAGAGTCATTCTTATTACGCTGCATCCAGTTGTTCAAGAGCTTTATGCAATTTTTCTTTCTTTTGCTTGTCTTCCTGAACAATGCCCTGTTTTTCCTCAATAATTTCGGCAGGTGCATTGGCAACAAAATTTTGATTTTCAAGCTGTTGAGAGATTTTCTTAATGTTATCTTCCAACTTCATAATCTCTTTCTTCAGGCGTTCACGCTCCTGATCCAGATCAATCAACTCCGCAATCGGCAGGATAAGCGTTGTTTTGCCGATAACCGTCTGAATGGCTCCTTTCGGCGCTTCATCTGTAAAGCTGATTCCGGACAGGCGCGCCATGGTCTTGATAATATCGCCATAGGCTTCGACGCCTTGCTTGGTATAATCACAGGCATCTTTCACCAGCATATTAATCTGAGCCTTGGCAGGAACATTCATGTCGGAGCGAACAGAGCGGATTTCACTGATCACTTTGATCACCCAGTCAATTTGCTCGGCCGCTTTTTCGGAGCGCAGAGATTGCGGATATGTCGGCCAGGCGCTGCCCAGCAATAACTCACCGTCTTTGCGTTTGGCAATGGCCCCGTAAAGCTCTTCGGTAATATATGGCATGAATGGATTGAGCAGTATGAGAATTTGTTCCAAAACCCATCCTGTCGTTCCTTTGACTTCCTTTTTCAGGCTTTCGTCATTGCCGGCCAAAAGTGGTTTGGTAAATTCCAGATACCAATCGCAGAAAGTTCCCCAGACAAATTGATAGATGGTGTTGGCTGCATCATTGAAACGATAATTGTCTAGCGCTCTATCAATATCCTGCTGGCATTGTAGCAAACCACCTATAATCCATCTATTCAGTGTGTGTTCTACCTTTAAAGGATCAAACCCTTCCTGCGGCAGGCAGTCATTCATTTCACAAAAACGTGTTGCATTCCAAAGTTTGGTAGCAAAGTTCCTGTAACCGGCTACCCGTTCTTCGGATAAGCGAACATCCCTGCCCTGCGCCGCCATGGCAGCCAGACAGAAACGAAGAGAGTCCGCGCCGTATTGCTCAATCAAATCCAGCGGGTCAATGACATTGCCTTTGGATTTGGACATTTTCTGTCCTTTTGAATCGCGGACAAGGGCGTGGATATAAACTTTTCTGAACGGTACATCGCCCATGAAATGCATACCCATCATCATCATGCGGGCAACCCAGAAGAAAATAATATCAAAGCCTGTAATCAAAACATCGCCGGGATAATATTTATTCAGCTCGGGTGTTTTGTCAGGCCATCCCAAGGTTGAAAACGGCCACAGCGCAGAAGAAAACCATGTGTCCAGAACATCGTTATCCTGCGTTAACTGAACGCCCGCGCCTGCTTCGGCCTGTGCCTCTTCCAAACTCTCGGCGACAAAAATATTACCGTCCTTATCATACCATGCGGGGATTTGGTGCCCCCACCATAACTGACGCGACACACACCATGGCTGAATATTATTCATCCATTCGAAGTAGGTATTTTCCCAGTTCTTCGGTACGAACTCCGTCTTGCCTGTTTTAACGGCCTCAATGGCGGGCTGTGCCATGGTCTTGGCATCCACATACCATTGGTCTGTCAGATACGGCTCAATTACAACGCCGGAGCGATCCCCATAAGGAACGGCGTGCTTGATTGTTTCTGTTTCAACCAGCTTGTCTTGCGCTTCCAATTCGGCAAGAATTTTTTTACGGGCATCAAAACGATCCAGTCCCTGATATTCTTCAGGAATAATATCATCCTTAATCAAATGCGCGTTTTCATCAAAGATATTGATGACAGGAAGGTTATGACGCTTACCCACTTCAAAATCATTGAAGTCATGCGCAGGGGTAATTTTCACCGCGCCGCTGCCATGTTCCGGGTCGGCATAATCATCGGCAATAATCGGGATCAGACGTTCACAAACAGGAACCGATGCCATCTTGCCGATCAAATGCTTATATCTTTCGTCTTCGGGGTTAACTGCAATCGCCGTATCACCCAGTAATGTTTCCGGGCGCGTCGTCGCCACAATAATTGTGTCCGCTGTATTGCCTTCAATGCTATAGGCAATATGCCAGAGATTGCCTTTCACTTCGCGTTGTTCAACTTCCAGATCGGAGATCGAGCTATGAAATTTCGGGTCCCAGTTGACCAGCCGCTTGTCGCGATAAATTAAACCTTCTTTATAAAGCTGAACGAAAACTTTTTTAACGGCCTTTGAAAGACCTTCATCCATTGTGAAACGCTCGCGCTCCCAATCAGGGGTACATCCTAAGCGCTTTTGTTGTCCGACAATTGTCCCGCCGGATTGCTCTTTCCATGTCCAGACTTTGTCGATGAATTGCTCGCGGGTCAGATCGCGGCTGCGGATAATTTGTTTTTCCGCCAGCTGACGTTCGACAACCATTTGTGTGGCAATCCCCGCATGGTCCAGACCGGGTTGCCACAGCGTGTCCTTACCCTTCATTCTGTTCCAACGAACAAGAATGTCATGCAAGGTACAATTCAGCGCATGCCCCATATGCAAACTTCCCGTCACATTCGGCGGGGGCATCATC
>DAOPJS010000224.1:0-2890 GCA_035399785.1 Alphaproteobacteria bacterium | reverse complement strand
GGCTCTATTTCCGATCTTGTTCTGGCATTGGAGCGTGTCCGGCGCATCCCGCCGGAGGCATTGATTGCAAAACCGGGGGCGCCATTGGAAACCGCTCAAAGTGCTATGTTGCTGCAAAGCGTCCTGCCCCGTGTTTATGATCGGGCGGAGGGGTTAAAGGCGGATCTGGCACATTTAAAGACAATCATCGAAGATTTGAAAAAAGACCGCGCTGAAGTATTGGCAACGTCAAAAAAACTGGAAAAAAACCACAATCAACTCGCTTCACTTTTGAAGGAGCGCGAAAGTCTATACGCCAAAACCGAAAAAGACGTAAAAGTGCAGCAGGCCGAATTAAAGAAAATCTCCCTGCAGGCCAGCAACCTCCGCGATCTTGTGGCGCGTATCGAAAAGAAACAAAAGGAAGAGGACGCCAGACGGGCGCGGCAAAAAGCCTCGTCAGGGGCCACATCACAACCCTATAAAACGCCTGTTCCCAAGGCCGGTCAGGCACAATTGCCGATATCGGGTGTTATTCGCGTTAGTTATGGGAAGTCAGACGAGATCGGCGCCGTCTCACAAGGGCTGAAGATTGAAAGTCGTCCGCAGGCCTTGGTCGTTGCCCCCATGGGCGGTGTTGTTGATTATGCGGGGCCATTTAAGGGATATGGCCAAATTATTATCCTCAAACATGAAAAAGGTTACCACAGCCTTATTGCAGGTTTGGGGAAAATTGATACAGTAGTCGGGCGGGCTGTTTCAGCGGGAGAGCCGATTGGTGCCATGGGCGCAAAACTCTCTGAAAACGAAGCTCCCACGCTGTATTATGAGTTACGCTATAACGGACAGCCGGTTAATCCGTCCAAAAAAATATCCGGCCTTTATTAATTTCTGACGTTTAAAAGGATCCTTATCTTATGCGCTTTTTTCTTTTTGCTTTTGTTTCCCTGATGGTTCTTTTATCTCCCGCGGTACAGGCGCAGGTGGATGACAGAACGGCAGGATCACAGCCAAAGGCAGACGAAGCCCCAAAAGATACCGAAGATACCTACAGACAACTCAATCTGTTTGGGGATGTCTTTGAACGGGTGCGCGCCCAATATGTGGAGCCTGTAACCGATGAAAAGCTCGTTGAAACTGCCATTCAGGGAATGTTGAGCAGTCTTGATCCCCACTCCTCCTATCTTGATGCCGATGATTTTCAGGATATGCAGGTACAAACCCGCGGCGAATTCGGCGGCCTGGGAATCGAAGTCACCATGGAAAACGGCTTTGTAAAAGTGGTCTCCCCTATTGATGACACACCTGCCGATAAAGCAGGGGTTCAGGCAGGTGACTTTATTACCCATTTGGACGGTGAACCTGTCATGGGGTTGAGTCTTTCCGAAGCGGTTGAAAAAATGCGCGGCAAAGTCGGCTCGACGTTGAAAATTACGGTGGTGCGCGAAGGTGTCGATGAATCCTTTGATATTGATATCGTGCGCGATATTATCAAAATTGAATCTGTTAAAAACCGCGTGGAAGATGGTGATGTCGGTTATATTCGTATTACGACATTCAACCAAAACACCATGCCCGGGCTGCTAAAGGCTGTAAAAGATATCAAGGCCGAAGCGGGTGATAAAATTATTGGTTATATTTTGGATCTTCGGAATAATCCGGGTGGTCTGTTGGATCAGGCAATTGCTGTCTCCGATGCTTTCTTGGATAAAGGGGAGATTGTTTCGACCCGCGGCAGAACCGAAAATGACACCAAACGCGATAACGCCACACCGGGCGATCTGATTGACGGTAAGCCGATGATTATTCTTGTGAACGGCGGCTCGGCTTCGGCTTCGGAAATTGTTTCGGGGGCTCTGCAGGATCATCGCCGTGGTATTGTGATCGGAACACAAACATTCGGTAAGGGATCTGTGCAGACAATCATCCCTCTTCCCGGCCATGGTGCGATGCGTTTGACAACGGCGCGTTACTACACACCGTCCGGTCGTTCTATTCAGGCGGAAGGAATTACCCCTGACATTATTGTTGAACAGGCAAAGATTGAGCAACTCGCCAATATGCGCCGCATGAGCGAAAAAGACCTGCGCGGCGCTCTTATTAATGACAGTAAGGTTAAATCAAAAGTAAAAGCCTTGCTCGAAGAAGAAGCGGAAAAACAAGGTAAAGACGGCGATAAAGAAGGTGACGAGGAAGAAAAACCTGCGGATTACCAACTTGATCGTGCCAAAGATCTGCTTCGCGGTGTTGTTCTTTATGGTGATAAGGTTCAACAACAAGTTAAAAAATGAGCGGGTTTCAGGAGCAACTTGAAAAGGAGATGGATAAGCGTGGCTTAGACAAAGCTGATGCGCCGTCTCCCTCAACTGCTTCTAAGAAAAAATCCTTCTTTTCCTTTGGTGCCTTTTTAAAGGGGCTTTTTGTCGGCGCAATTTTTTTCGGCGGTTTGATCGGTTGGGCTGTCTTTAAAGCCGACGATACGGCCAAATCCATACAGGAAAGACTGGCCTCCAAAACAGCCATTGTCTCGCGTGATGATGCGGAAGTCTATCGTATCGGCGATGCCCAGCCTGTCTTGCGGATGCCCTCGGTCGACTTAACAAATGAAACGCCAAAGGAACCTTCTTTAGAAACCACAGAGGCTCCTGAGGAAAAAGAACCTGACGCAAATAAGGGCCAAAAAAATCCTGACAACAAAGGACCATTGGTCGCGGCGCCTGTTCCGGGTCTGTATCAAACCGTGTCCGAAGGTATCCTGCCGGTTATTCGGAAAGATGATGGCCTGACACCGTTTGACGCCTATAAACGCCCTTTTGAAAAAAAATCGGATAAGCCGCTTTTATCGATCGTCTTTTATGATGCGGGGTTATCTCGTAAAACAACAGAAGGGCTACTGGAAAATTTTCCGGCA
>DAOPJS010000223.1:0-2906 GCA_035399785.1 Alphaproteobacteria bacterium | reverse complement strand
TCTATAAATTCCTTACCCATTTCTATGAACGTCGCGCCATCTCCATTACCGCCGTAAATAATATCATTGCCACTGCCACCGATCAGGGTATCGTTGCCGATACCGCCATAGAGGGTATCATCACCCCGTCCCGCATTTAAAACGTTATCGGCATGATTGCCTGTGACATGGTCATTGCCATCACCTGTATAGACATTCTCGATAACGGTACCTGCCTCAATGATAAATTCTGTTCCGGCGATAGTCCCGCCCGATGACAGATCAATCACCGTGTCCGACGTGACGGCAGCAGCGTTCAGCGTATCAATCCCGCCGTCAGTATCGTTCAAAATATGATTTTCTGCCGATGCCAGTGCATAATCATTGGTGTAAACATATAAATCATCCACGCTGTGTTCGTTGCCGAGGAAACTGACAGACCAATTATTGAGCGTTCCGATATTTCCGGAAACATTATCTTCAATTTTTAAGGTCCACTCCCCTAAAGAGCTTTCACCCCAATGCGCTACAGAGCTGAATTCAAAGTTAATGCCGTTATAAACACCAAAGGCCGTTGTGAATGCACCGTTATTAATATTGTAGACAAGCACGCTTTCCGTTCCGCTCGGCGAAATCAGCGTCACGGTTAAATCACCCGCTTTGGTATGACTGATATCCAGATCAATCAAGACCTGCTCAATTTCAATATCCTGTGTTACCTCAATCGTTGTTGTGACCGCCCCTAAATCAGGTATCGCCAACGCCGGAGAAGCCATTACAGGATCAATTACCGCCATATTTGAAAAAGTCTGTTGCAGTGTCCATGTTTCCGCCAGCCGCACCGCTGCCTGCGCATCGACAAGGCCGAAGCCGTAATCGTGGCTGAAATGCATCCCGCCGCCATTCACATTGGCAGCGCCGTTGATTTGCCATCCTTCATTGGCCCAGCCTGTCCCATCCGTATCTATCTGGCGGGAAGACAGCGCCAGAATTTCCTGCACATCTCGGTATCCTAATTCAGGATTGGCTTCCAGCATCAAGGCAATAACCCCTGATACAGCAGGCGCGGCAAAAGATGTTCCGCTGACAAGGCTTGCCGTGCCGTCATCATCCGCTGAGGATACAACAATATTATCACCGGGAGCGGTTACAAGAACGTTTGGTCCCGCTTCGCTATAGAGTGAATATGTTCCCGTCTCGTTAATTGAGCTGACGGTAATCGTGTAGGGAGAGTTTTGGTAGTTTTTATAATTGGCACTCATACCGTCTTCACGGCCATTACCGGAAGCAAAGACAATATTCGCACCCAAACCGTCACGGCCGAATTCGACAAGATCTTCAAATTTATTGACTACATCCAGCGTATCGGTGCCGAAAAAATTGATCTTGATATTATCGCCAAAAGCGGTTGTAACACCCCAGCCGTCATTAATCACGTCAAAGTCATTATCCAGCGCATATTGGAACGCATCCAGCGTATCCTTTGTGGTGCCTGCATTTTCAAAGCCACTGCGAATGCCGACCAGATCGGCATCAAAAGCCACCCCAACATTACCGACGCCGTTATCATCCGCGCCGATAATTTGCGCCGCCCATGTGCCATGCGCATCATCAGGATCATTAATTGAGTCAAAATCATTGCTTAAAACATCGTAATCCAGATCGGTACGGAAATTAGGTGAAAGCTCACTGTGGTTATAGTTAAAGCCATCGTCAATTAAACCCACAAGCACCCCGTCACCCGTATAATCCTGCCAGACATTGCCGATATTTATGCCGTATTGTCCTGTGTAGATTGACTGCTCCCATGTATCGCCCGCGGTAAAACCCGGATCAACAGGCGTTCCCTTCACATAGGTGGATGTTGTCGATAGTAAATTTGAAATACTTGATGAAGTATTTTGATGTGAAGAAAGACTTAGATGAGGCACATTGCTGTGCTGAGAAACGCTGCGCATGGCAGCGTTCAAAAAACCGACATCATTCGTGAAACTATGAGGGGAACGATTTTCGCGCTCGTCCTCAATCAAACTAACGTCATTAGTTTCGGATTGATTATCCAAATTCCCCTACCCAATCTTTACCCAAAAAGACTTTATTACTACTATTTTATGGTAAATAGGTTACGGAATTCTTAAATTTTTCTTAATCATGCTTCCTTAAGATGGAAAAATCCCATTTAAAACCAATAAGTTAATGAAACTCATCTATCAGAAGAGATCAGGCGCTCACATCCGCCACTAATGTGCCGTTTGCCAGCAGATCATCAACACCCTGCCCACCGAAATTAGTATAAATAAGGGCGGCAGTCGTAAACGCCCCGCCGGCATCCCCATCGGCATTAATTGTCAGGTAGGTTTTATCACCCGAGGCAGCAACGAATTGCACAAAATTATTCAGATCATCAACGCCCGCGTCATATCCTTCCAGAATATCGGTAATATTAATGACATCCAGACCAAGGCTGTAATCATAAAAACGATCCCAATTTGCATCTAAAGTTGTTAATGCAAAAACATCCTTGTCGACACCGTCGTAAAGTCTGTCCGCACCATCACCCGCTATCAACACATCATTGCCGTAACTGCCGTATAGGTAATCATTCCCCGCACCGCCATCCAGGCGGTCATCATCGGCTTCATCTCTAAACTTAGGCATATGGCCAGAAGCATAAGCTGATGCTTCGTTTAACAAAAATGGTGGTAGGATAAAATTATAATTATTTTTTGTATGAAAATCTATAAAATAATTAAGTAATGCCCATTCCAATAGAGCGCCTTCTTTTTTGTATATCCAAAATCCAGAACCAGACATTTTAGCTGCTCTTTTGTAGTCTATAATATCTAAGCCCTCAGCTAATTCAACATGATCCTTGGCTTCAAAAGAAAATCGAGGCTTTTCTTTAAAAGTATAAGAAACTTTGTTGT
>DAOPJS010000222.1:0-2918 GCA_035399785.1 Alphaproteobacteria bacterium | reverse complement strand
CCTCTGGGTTGAATTTTATTCTTCATAATAGACTATATCTTGGTGATTAAATGGTTCCGCCGGTTTTCTGAAATCCTGTCTGGTATTCCTGCACAGATCCGGGTTTTGTTCTGACCGTAACACGCGTCGGCTCACGAACATCAATGACGGCAATATCCTTATCCATCAGTTTTTCTTCTTCATGCATACTGACCAATCGGCGCAGTGCCAGCGCTGTTTCATCTTCGGGCAACTTGACGGTAATATCACCTTTCAGTTGCAAATCCCAACGTCTGCCTGAAACAAGCGTCGCCGCCTCAACACGTTCCAACAATAATGGTTCTGATCGAAGCAGCCTTAAAAACTCCGGCGCTTTCTCGGGCACCTCCGCCCCCACAAGAATAATATAGTCCTTAAAGCGCTCCAGCTTATGATCGGTCAGAAACACTCCATCGGTATCAATCAGTGAAACACGCTTGTTGTGTTGCCAAAGCGCCATCGGTGTACGCTCTTTGATGCCGACGAAAATCGTATCGGGCAGACGGCGCTCTACCTTCACATCCTTGACCCATGATAATTTGGCAATAAGGTCATGCGCCTCATCGGGCTTGAAAGCAAAAATCGGATCACCCGCGCGCATATTGATTATGGCTTTCAGCGCATCAACATCGGTATAATGGCGCCCTTCAACAAGAATATTTTTGACTTTGAAACCGGCATCGGCAGTTGACGCCAATACTTTGTTTTCCGCCCAATCACTTACACGGGTTGACGCACCCGACATAAAGAACCAGGCCCCCAGCCAGCCGATAAAAATAAAAATAGCGAAAGTAAGACCGAAACGCCGTGCCCAGAATATCAGGCGCTCTGCAGAAGTGCCGCGTCGTTTGAGGATGCTGCTTTTTCTTTTTCCCGTGCTTTTACCGAACCATGACATTTTGCAGTTTCCACCAGATGCGTGCAAAGTTGAACGAAGGACATACCGTTATGTTCTGGCTGGATCAGGGCGACCGATCCGGGGGCCAGACCCGGCATGGTATTGATTTCCAAAAAGTATACAGCATCTTTGCCTGATTTTGAAACATCATATCTGAAATCACATCGGGCAAGGCCGGAACAGCCTAAAACCTTGAAAACCGCCTCTGCGTTATACATGGCCGCCGCGGCAACATCCTCTGGCACATCGGCAGGGGTCACCAGCTCCGTGCGCTTATCACTGTATTTGGCATCATAATCGAAGAAACGCCCGGGAAATTTGATTTCCGTGACTCCTTGCGCCTTACCGTCAAGGACAGTGACGTGAATTTCACGCCCCTCGACAAATTTCTCGACCAGAACCTCTTCACCGAAAACCCAGCTTTCCTCATCTAATGGCTTTTGATTTTCTCCCTCAAGGATGATACGAACACCGACGCTCGACCCCTCGTTCAATGGCTTCACCACATAGGGACGATCCATCACTGTTTCAGCCAAAACTTCTTCCTTACTGGCAACGCGGCCATCGGCACTTTTCACCCCGACACTGGCTGCCAAAATTTTTGCCATCGGTTTATCCATACCAATCGCCGATGCCGTAACATCGGAATGGGTGTAGGGAATCTCCAGTGCTTCCAGTATCCCCTGAATAACACCATCCTCACCGCCGCGGCCATACAGGTTATTAAAAACCACATCGGGTTTCGGCGTTAACTCACTGATTAATTTCTGAATATCGCGGGTGACATCGACAACCTTGACATCATAGCCGCCCTCTTTGAGCGCACCCTCAATCGCCTTTCCCTTGTTCAGCGATACTTCACGTTCCGCAGACCAACCACCAACCAACAGGGCAACTTTTTTCGGCATCAAGGCTCTCCTATTCTTCGTATTTCCCAGCGTAACGTGATTCCATGTTTTTCCAAAACACGGGATCGGATTTCCTCACCCAACGCCTCAAGGTCTGCGGCTGTTGCCGTGCCTGTATTAATCATGAAATTACAATGCTTTTCTGACATCTGCGCGCCGCCGATTTGCAGTCCGCGGCCACCGACACCATCAATAAGCTGCCAGACCTTTGTGTCCTCGGAAAGGCCGGCCTGTGATAATTCTGCGGCGGATGGATTGGCAAAAGTAGAGCCTCCGGTTTTCTCTCTAATCGGTTGTGATTGTTCACGTTTTTCTTTTATTTCCGCCATACGTTTTTTGACGGTTTCGGGATTTTCCTGAACGCCCTTAAACCGCGCACTTAAGAAAATAACATCTTCCGGAACATCAATATGACGGTAGGTCATTCCCATCTGATCAGGAGTATAGATGATAATATTCCCCGCCCGGTCCATCGCTTCACAATCAATCAAAACATCTTTGGTTTCTGTGCCATAACACCCCGCATTCATTCTGAGGGCGCCGCCGACAGAACCTGGAATACCGCTGAAAAATTCTAATCCACCCAAACCACTGTCCGCCGCAACCTGCGCCACATTGGCATCCAGCGCCAACGCCCCTGCCGTGACAACATCACCTTGCGCCTTTATATCGGCAAATTCACGCCCGAAGCGGATCACCACACCGCGCAAACCCCCGTCACGAATAATCGTGTTCGACAGCGCGCCGAATATATAAACGGGTATATCGGACGGACAATTTTTCAGGAAATTTTGCAAATCTTCTTTATCAGCGGGCTTGAACAGAATATCCGCCGTCCCGCCGCAGCGAAACCAACCCTTCTCCCCCAAAGTGGCGTTTTCTGTGTATCTCCCCCGCACTTCGGGTAAATGACTTAACGATGTTTTTTCGGCCAAGCTCATGCACTCTGCTTTTGCTTCTTGGCAAAAACGGCATCTAACTGAGCAGGTAAGTCATACGCCCATTTGCTAATGGTTCCCGCGCCAAGACAGATCACATAATCACCTTCTTCGGCAACATCGGCTACCATCGTTGCCAGATCATCAACACCGGGC
>DAOPJS010000221.1:0-2932 GCA_035399785.1 Alphaproteobacteria bacterium | reverse complement strand
CAGGATGGGCTTAGTGATACATACGCCCCGATTGCCAGAAAGACAAAAACAAACCCTAAAATATGATCAAAGACATAATCTGTCTGATAAGGCCAAAACAAAACCATAAACCAAGGCAACATATAGCCGATTTTGTTTATGATAATTATGAGAACGTAAGAGTAATAGGAATTGTCTTTAAAATCTCTGACTGCCAATGTCTTTTTAAAGAAAAATCCCTGAACAATGTAAAACACAACAGAAATCCCCAACAAAATTCCGCCGCTGATTATTTCTCTTTGATCAGGATAGCCATGCAAATAAAAACGCAGCCATAGAAATAAGCCAATGATAAAAACAGGCAGGTAAAAGACCGATAAATGGTTCTTGATATAAATATTCAGAAGATCTTTTCTCATGCGTTTATTTTCCCCAAACCGCAAAATACTTAGCTTTTGGCCTCATATTTATATCCAACGCCATGGACAGTTTTGATTATTTCCGGTGCTTTAGGATCTTTTTCTATGCGTTTTCGAAGTTGCGAAACATGCCAGTCCAGCGTACGGCTTTCGGGCATGATATGTGCGCCCCAACACTCATCAAGTATTGTATCACGATCGACAATTTCACCGGCTTTGTCGAAAAGAAGTTTTAACAATTTTATATCGCGCAGACTGAGCTCGATAGTTGTTTCACCGCGCATGGCTATCAGTTTTTTGGGATAAATCTCCAAATCCGCCATATTAAAACAATCAGCAACCTTTTCAGGCGCCTGCTTCATATAACAGCGTCTGGCAACGGCACGAATTCTGGCAATAACTTCATAATTATCAAAAGGTTTGATGATATAATCATCCGCACCCATCTCCAGCCCCATTACCTTATCCAGCGGTTCTGACTTTGTGCTGATAAAAATGATCGGTGTGGTAGCGTCCGTTTTTCTTATTTCCTTACAAACATCATATCCGGACATATCGGGCATCACGATATCAAGACAGATAAAATCCGGCTTTTTGGCTTTATATTTCTCCAAACAATCGGCACCGTTTTCTGCCTGCACGGTTTCAAAGCCTTCACGGCTCAGAAGTTCATTAAGATAGCGGCGGATTTGATCGTTATTATCAACAATAAGAACTTGCATTCATGCTCCCGGATACAAAAATGTTATCTGAGCCTAGCAATAATTCGCAAATTGGGAAAGTAACAATAGACGACTAAGGATTAACCGCTTCCCAGCCACCACCCAATGCCGTATAAAGGGCAATAAGCTTCGTAACCGTTGCGGTTTCAGAAACCACCAGACTGTCTTCGCCGGAGGTGAGCTCACGTTGGGCATCCAGAACATCCAGATAATCGGATTCCCCAACATCCAGTAACTGCTGCGCCAGACTGACAGCCTCACGTCGGCTGGCTACACTTTCCTGCAACCGTTGGCGTGTTTCTATTTCACGGCCATAGCGCGTCAACGCTGTTTCAACATCGCCTAAGGCTTCAAGAACCGTTTTCTCATAAGTTTTAAGGGCGGCCTCGTTTTCAGCTTTGGCGGAATCTATCCTTGCCTGTATAGCGCCACCTTCAAAAACTGACCATTGCATGACAGAGCCAAGCGACCAAAACCCTGCGGCCGCCGTAAATAAATCACTAAAGAGGCGTGCCTGTGTACCTATATCTCCCGTAATAAAAAATTTCGGGAACAACTCTGCCGTCTCAACACCTATATCTGCGCTGCTGGCGGCCAATTCGCGCTCAGCTATCCGAATATCGGGACGACGGCGCAAAATATCCGAACGCAATCCAACAGGAACAATATCCGGCGGCGTTGGTAAAGGCTGAACGTCTTTCATTTCTTCCAGTAATGCTTCAGGCGGCAATCCCAATAAAACTGACAGGCTGAAAACCGATGTTTCCATATCGGCTTGCAGATTAGGCAATCTGGCCAGCGTTGATTGATACTCACCACGTGCACGGGTCAGGTCAAATTGGCTTGCTTCCCCGACACTGACCCGCTTTTCAATCAATTCATAAGTTTGTTTTAGCAAATCGGCATTTTGCTGTGTAATGGCTATACGTTTTTGACTTCCCCGTGCCTCGTAATAAGTCCGCGCAACTTCGGCGAAGGTCGTCAACATAACATCCTGATAACTTGCCACAGCGGCGCCGATACGCGCATCAGCAGCCTCAACCCCGCGGCGGGTACCGCCGAATAAATCAAGCTCCCAAGAGGCATCAAAGCCCGCATCATAGACATTGCGTATCTGCCCGCTATTTGTTGAAGATGATCCTGCCGAACTTGATTTTGATCTTGTTGCCTGCGCATCACTTCCTACGGAAGGAAGAAGGGCCCCTGTACTTTCACGTCGCTGTGCCCGCGCTTTCTTAATATTGGCAAGGGCGATTTGAACATCTTTGTTATTCTGCGCAGATTGTTCAATATATTTTGTTAACAGTGGATCCTGAAAAACTTCCCACCATTTAACATTGATAGGATCCTGCGATGAAATATCGGCAGCAGAAGAAAACCAGCCATCAAAAAAACTGTTTTGTGGTGTTTGATAATCCGGCCCGGCGCTACAGGCAGGCAGAAATAAAGCCAAAGCAAGGATCAAAGTTTTATTCATGGTTTAACGCCTTTTCTTCTTGCTCCAGCTGTCGCTTGATATCGCCGGGAGAGCCTGTATGCCGCGCGAGTAAATCATAAGCAATCGGCACGATAAAGAGGGTAAAGAACGTTGCCGCCAAAACGCCGAATAAAATAACCACGCCTATAGCAATGCGTGTTTCTGAACCCGCACCGGAAGACAGAATAAGCGGAATAGATCCCGCAACCGTCGTAATTCCTGTCATAACAATCGGACGCAGGCGGATTGTTGCTGCCTCGATCAGGGCTTTTGAAAATTCGACCCCTTCATCGCGCAGCAACAATCCGCCTGCGTCCGATTGTTATGACAGGAAT
>DAOPJS010000220.1:0-2963 GCA_035399785.1 Alphaproteobacteria bacterium | reverse complement strand
CCGCCAATGTTGCGCCGTTCATCGCCAGATAGGATGCGGCGCTGTGGCGCAGATCATGAAAACGGAAATCGGTAATTTTGGCATTGATCAGCGCGTTCTCCCACGCGGTGCGGATATCAATCGGCTGGCATTTGGATTGAGACGGAAAAACATACTCGCATTTCTTGTCCCACTTCTTATAGTGCGCTTTCATAATCTGATGCGCGTAACCGGTCAGCGGAATAACACGCCGTTCACCGTTTTTGGTTTCGTGCAGGATAATCGTACCGCGCTCCAGATCGATATCTTTCCATTTCAGACCGACAATCTCCATCTTCCGCGCGCCGGTGCTAAGCGCCATCACGACAATCTTGTATAAATGCGGGTTTTCACTGGCCTTGCAGGCTTTCAGCAGTTTCTTACGTTCATCGTCCGATAAAAACCGCACCCGTCCGCGCGGCTGTTTCAGCTTTGAAATTTTGCGTACCGGATGAATTTCCAGCCATTCCCAGTCGTTAATCGCAACCGTGAAGACGTGACTGAGCGCAGAAACGTAACGATTTGCCGTTGTCGGGCTTCGCTCCCGCCCGAACTTGCCCTTGCTGCCCACCAGTTTGTTTCGCGCTGTAACGATCAATGATGGGGTCAGATCGGCCAGCGCATATGCGCCAATTTCCTTCTCCCAATAAGCCAAATAATTCTCAACATTCACGTTACTGGCTTTTTTGTGAATGAGAACTTCGGCGCGGTAACGCTCAATCGCATCGGAGAGCGTAAATTTACGAGCCTGGCTGGTTTTGAAATACCGGCCTTCGCGGATTGCCGCTTCCGTCTGCTGTACCCAGCGCTTGGCATCGGTCAGACGTTCAAAGGTCGCAATTTCCTGCGGATGCCCTTTGATCCGTACTCTGGCGCGGTAGGATGTCGTGCCGCCACTCAATTCTCTTTTTTCAATCGTAGCCATAACTTAAAATAGAACAAAACAAGTACATTCATCAAACCATCAATCACAACAGATTGCAACTCTTATGCTTGTAGCAGGGAAATATACAGGGGATACAGCAACTTAGCCTTTGCATACCAAGGCATGGGACAATGAAAGGGACACTTTTATCGTAAGTGATTGTAGTTATTTGCTTCCAACTGTCCCGTGAGTGTCCCTTGGGGCAAAAAACAGAAAAGCGCCTTGCGGCGCCCTTCATGTAACTATTTGATTTATTTATCAAAAAATTGGTTGCGGGAGCAGGATTTGAACCTGCGACCTTCAGGTTATGAGCCTGACGAGCTACCGGGCTGCTCCATCCCGCGACAAAAGATGAGGTGTTATAGCGGGCAATTTCAACGAAATCAACCCCATGGCTGCATAATCCATAAAATAAAGCCCACTTTGTGAAAAAGCGGGCTGTACCTTAATTCTTATGGGTGGATCGGGGCTTTTTAGCCTTCGATAATCTGAAGGTCAGCGGCAGCCTGACGACCACGGTTGTCTTGTAATTCAAAACTAACCTTCTGGCCTTCATCCAAGCCTTTTAATCCGGCTTGTTCAACCGCGCTAATGTGAACAAATACGTCATTTCCACCGTTTTCAGGTACGATAAAACCAAATCCCTTGGTGGGATTAAACCATTTAACTGTGCCGCTCTGGGCCATTGTAGTCTCCATTAATTTAGTAAAAAAGATGTGCAAGACAGCAAATCATACCCTAATGGAAGACATGTTCTCTGCATTGAACAGCCACAGACTACAGGAAAACCGCTAATTCAGCAAATGGTTTGTTTTTTATGGTATTTGCGGCATTGACGGTTTGGAGATCAAAGCCTGCGCACAAACATTATAAGCGCGCGGCGTTTGTTCCGGCTCCAACGTTCTGTAAAGCACAGGCGCCATCGGCAAGATGCCTTCTTTGAAAAACTTCTGGTTATGAGTCAGCTCCGCCCGGTTATAAAGGTAGTTCACCATGATCCAGTCTTCAGATTCAGGCGGAACATCACGGTTCACATGTATCCACGCCAGATAGGCACCGTTACCCATATGGAAGTTCCGCACCAGATCCTTTTCATTGATCAAGTAATCAACAACCATGGCCCGAATATCATCATCGGAGTGCGCCAATAATTCATCGCGGTTATGCCGCGATGTAAAGCCACGGATCGGTGATATAGTTGTTTCAAGACGGCCCGCCGGTGTGACCTTCGACAAATCGGAAACAAGAACAGGACCGGAGCCATCCCAGCCTGAAGAGATTGTCCAGTATCCTGTGACGTTTTCCTTTCCCGTCAGCTCTTCCACCGGAGCAGATTTAATCGCATCGACATTTCCCGGCAGATGCCTGACATCAATCATGCCGCCCTCTTCCGGAATTGTCGCATGATAGCGGAAAATACCGCCAAGGATTCGTGGCCCCTGTTTTGTCGGCACGATAAGCGCCTGACAATCTTTGTTTCCTGTTACGCCCCCCAAACGATAATCAATCAGATGACGGATATGATCATCGGTGATGGCTTCGTCTTCGGCTTTCAGCAAATGAACCTTTTCATTTTCGATTAATTGTCGAAGCAAGGACGGGGCCGCATCGGGCATTACCTGAATCAAACGACGGACCGCCAAAACCTGTTGCGATAAGGCCATGACATCCTGTTTGCGCACTTTCAGGTTTTCCAGCGACGCCGGATCATCATCACGAACAAGTTTCTTCGCTTTATCGTAAGCTTCGCGGGCAGCGGCCTGCGCCGCGATAAATTTGGATATGCGGCGACGCTCCAGCGTTTCCTCAATCCCTTTTCTGGCTGAATCAAAAATAGAATAAAAGCCGCTAACCGGCACCCCATTGGTAAACGCACGCATATTTAACATACCGCTCATAAAAACCCTCCGAACAAATATGGAAATCTTATAAACAGTTAAGTCGTTAATTTCAAATAAAAAAACCGCCCCCAAAAGGACGGTTTTTCATTTTGTTGATAAAAAACAAGCTTATAGCGCGG